>JBJTNH010000104.1:0-6657 GCA_046073945.1 Aquirufa sp.
ATCTAATAGGTAGATTTTACCTTGTAAATCGGAAATGATTCGATGCTTACTGATGGGGTGAAATGTCATTTTATTAATTCGAGCATTCACCTGGGAAGTATATGTAAATGGGAATTTTACTATTTTCTTTAGAGAAATCGCTTCGCCTGAAAATTGAATTCTTTCCTTTATAGGATTTTCTAAGGCTAATTTTTCTTTATTTCCTGGAATCTTAGGACTAGGTTTTTCTAAAATAAAAGCAATCACATCTTCTAAATCCTTATTGTCCAAGTGATTGAACCCTGGCATATATGATTTGAATTTCTTGTATTTATCTTGTGCTCTAGCAACGTTAGCATCAATTAATGCTTTGGGATTTTTAATAAAATCTAAAAGATATTGTTTATCAACAATTCCCTTTAATCCTCCCAATGGTGGACCAATTCCATCATCTTTAAAGTTGTGACAATTCGCACAATTCAGTTCAAAAACTTGGGCACCACGATCTACATTTTGAGAATATCCAAAAAATGGGATCATCAAAAAGCTCAATAATACCACTGTAAATCGAAGAGAAGAAAGAAGCCAATTCAGTATTTTCATAGGTCAATAGAAGCCATTATAGGCTTTCTAATGGTAAAGAAAAGTATTTGAGAATATTACTGTATCCTTGCCTTTCCTTCTTTTGACATGATAGCCTCTGGATTTCGTTTTAATGTTTTGATAAAATGGACATTTCTAAAACGCAAGGCTGTCCAATCCTCATCGATGGCGACTTGACTTACTGGCTCAAATCCGATCTCTCCCATAGGTTCTCAACCTTGGTCTCGGTTAAACTCACAACGATACTTTTTGGAGCTTCCTTTTGGGTAGCACATCCATATAATAGCGTCAGCGGAGAGTTTATCCCGACAAGCTGTAGCAAATTCCTGAATTTCTATTTTTTGAGTAACAAATACGAATGCATAGTCCACTTGACTTATTTCATTCAAAGAACTTATAATTTGGGACTCCTCAGGTAAATATTCTAAGGCTAATTGAAATGATACTGGCGCACCTAATACAAGTAATTGGGGCTGATTTTTAAAAGCCATTTTTTTAAATAATGGATGTATCATTTCAACTTATCTAAACTTAAATCAGTGGGTAAGCCATCCAAACTTTTCATATTATTCTCGAGCATATACTCCTCCATTTTCGCTGCACCCATTTGATTGCTCCAAGTAAAATAAATATCTCGTTCTCCTTGATAATCATACATCGGAACGCCATATCCACAGGAAGTTTGAACTAAATCAATTTTGCCAACCATGATTTGCCTGGTACTGGGTATTAGATTAAAATGAGGGGCATATTCATCCCAATGTGCCGAATTGGGTAAAACGGCAAAGCCTTTACCATACAAGCGTAAAATGTTGGGATTTTTGTCGAAAGAGCAAAACATAAACGTAATTCTCCCATTTTCTAAGGTATGTGCAGAGGTTTCATTTCCAGAACTAATGATGTCCATATAAGCAACTGTATGTTCATCGATTACCCGAAAAGCTTCCAAACCTTTCGGTGAAACATTGATACGACCGTCTCCTTGTAAGGGAGCTGTTCCCACAAAAAATAGATGTTGCTTTTCAATAAACTCCCGATGAGCCTTAGAAATAGCTGGATGAAATTTTCCCATAATTGTCAATTAGATAGGAACAAATATAGAATTATATTTTGTCCAATAACCGAAATACTACTCTTTAGATGAATTTGATTTTAAGCGATATAAATACGGTGCCTTACTTTTTGCACCAGTATATTTCTTGTCCAATCGCTCCAAGATTTGTAAGTCAAGCATTTTTTTCTGGAAATTATTGGCAGGAAAAGGTCTGTCATATACAGTTTCATATAATTCCTGCACATCTTTCAAGGTAAATGTTTCTGGTAATAGATTATTGAAAAGTAGCTTTTTATCTAAATTATCCCTTAGGACTTGAAGGCCTTTTTGAACCATTTCGTGATGATCAAAAAGAAGATAGGGAAGTTCTTTAATATCATACCAATCGCAACTTTCGTCAAATTCAATTTTTTGTGGAATGACTTTTTCAAAGTCAACAAGAGCATAGTATCCAATACTGACAATACGCATTTTTTGGTTTTGCTCATTAATGGGAGGTTCCACATCGGGGTAAAGGTCTTTTGCAATACCTGAAAAAAGGTGAAAGTCTTCTTCCGAAATTCGGTTCACTCGACCAAATGTGCCAAACTCTTCTAAATAAACTTGTTGAATGCCCGTTCGTTCAAATAAAATTCGTTGTGCCGCGTCTTCTATATCTTCTTCTTGTAAGATAAATCCTCCAGGAAGGGCATAAATGTCCTTCGCCAATTTAAGTTTACTTAGAATAAGCTTGAGCTTTTTATCGTGAAAACCAAAAATGACACAATCTAAGGTCAGTTGGGCAATATGTTTACTAAATTTCAACTTGATAAGATTTTTTGTTAGTCTAATTTATAGACAAATTTTTAGAAGAACATGTTTTAATCAAAGTCATTTTCTAAAAAATAGAAAATCAAAATATTTTATTACATTTGGCTAAATTATCAAAATGATACAAAGAACAAAACTCGGTAGCATTGGATAGTAAACTTGAATTCTCTAAAATATAAATACATCAAAATGAAAAAAATTAGTTTAATCGTGGGACTTTTCCTTCTAGGAGGAATCTCACTACAAGCTCAAGTAACGACTGGACAAAATGTAGCAGTCGTATCCACCGATGCTGGTAAAGTCCGTGGTTATGTGCATGGAGGTATTTACACGTATAAAGGAATTCCGTATGCAGAAGCGGAAAGATTTGAAACGGCACATAAGCCCAAGGCTTGGAATGGTGTACGTAGTTCTACTAGCTACGGTCCAGTGGCTCATTTATTGACACCAACAACTCAAGTGGCGGACGAATCAGAATTTGTATACAATCACTCATGGGGTTTTCCAAATGAGGACTGTATGCGAGTAAACGTTTGGACACCAGGAATCAATGATGGCAAGAAAAGACCTGTTTTGTTTTGGATCCACGGTGGAGGCTTTACCTCAGGTTCTTCTCAAGAACTACCTTCATATGATGGCGAGAATTTAGCTAAAAAAGGAGATGTAGTAGTCGTTTCCATCAATCACCGTTTAAACATCTTGGGCTTTTTAGATTTATCCGCCTATGGCGATAAATACAAAACTTCTGCGAACAACTCCATTTTGGACATGAAAATAGCTCTGGATTGGGTGAAAGCCAATATCAGTCAATTTGGTGGCGATCCAAGCAATGTCACTATTTTTGGACAATCTGGCGGTGGCGCTAAAGTGAATACATTAATGGCCATGCCTTCTGCCAAAGGACTATTCCACAAAGCGATCAATCAAAGTGGCGCCTTTACTACCAATATGCCAGATAAATCAGTAACACAGGCCATTACAAAAGAAGTATTAAATGCCTTGCATATTGATGAATCAAAAGTTGATAGTTTACAAAAAGTACCTTTCCCAAGCTTAGCAGCAGCTGGACAAAAAGCATTACAAGTTGTTGCCGCAAAATTAAGAGCAGCAGGAAAACCAGTTGGTGGCTTTGGATTAAGTTGGGGTCCTAGTATCGATGCTAACTTATTGCCGTATCAACCTATGTCAGCGGAGGCGATGGATTTATCCAAAAATGTTCCTTTAATGATTGGAACAGTAAAAAATGAATTCATGCCAACCCTGTTTTCTGGAATAAGCCATGATGCATCTATGGCGGATGTGGAGGCATATTTACAAAAAACATTTGGGGCAAAAGCAGAGGCTTATAAGGCTGCTGTTAAAAAAGCATATCCAGCCGATACCAAGCCAACAGATTTAATGGACGTAGACACTCGATTCAGACCAGGTGCTGTTGACCAAGCCAATATTAAATCAGCATTAGCGGGAGGTGCTCCAGTGTTTATGTATTTGTTCACATGGCAGTCGCCCGTGTTTGACGGAAAATACAAAGCCATTCACTGCGTTGAACTTCCATTCTGTTTCAATAACATCGCTCGTTGTGAAGAAATGACCGGTGGTACAAAAGAAGCCTATGCCCTGGCAAATAAAATGAGTCAAGCTTGGATCAATTTTGCTCGTTTGGGCAATCCAAATCACAAAGGTTTACCTACTTGGCCTGCTTATAATGCATCAAATACCTCAACCATGCACTTCGATAATTCCTGTGTCGTTAAACCACAAATGGATAAGGAATTGTTTGAACTAGTAAAAGCGAATTAATCCGTTTCTACTTTATTGATAGAGCCCCGTATTTTCGGGGCTTTTTTTGCTCAAATTTGGATGAATGGAGACATTTTTCTCCGAATGTATCCTAATTTTAGGGGCTTAAATATGACAGCCCATGAAATTGACTCTTTTCCAAATAGATGCTTTTACAGATCAGTTGTTTTCAGGAAACCCTGCCGCTATCTGCCCCTTAGAAGAATGGCTAGAAGAGGATAAAATGCAAAAAATAGCAGCAGAAAATTATCTAGCCGAGACTGCTTTTTTTATCAAGAATGGGGAGCGATATGATATCCGCTGGTTTACTCCTACCCTAGAAGTGGACTTATGTGGCCATGCCACTTTAGCGGCTGCTTTTGTCTTATTTGATCAATTAGGAGTACTTTCTGATGAAATTGTGTTTTATTCACATCGAAGTGGGGAATTGCGAGTGGCGAGAGATGGAAATTTAGTGACATTGAATTTCCCTGTTGATCAAATTCAAGAAATTGATTTTGATTGGACTACTTTCAAAGGCTTAGACTTTCCTTCCAAAGAAGTCCTAAAAGGTAAAACCGATTATCTATTTGTCTATGAAAACGAGCATCAGATAGAAAACATGAAACCTGATTTTTTTGAAATTGCCAAACTTAAAGCCAGGGGAATTATCATTACAGCTCCAGGTAATGATGTTGATTTTGTCTCTCGATTTTTTGCCCCTCAATCAGGAATTGATGAGGATCCTGTGACAGGTTCTGCACATACCACCTTGATCCCCTATTGGTCTAAGAAATTGAATAAAAATCCATTGACAGCTAAACAACTTTCTCCCAGGGGAGGCAAATTAATTGGTGAACAATTGGGTGATCGTGTAAAAATAAGTGGGGAATGTGTATTGTATCTGATTGGAGAAATCTATGTGTAAAATTGCTTCCATTAATAGGTAGTTGTCATATCATCTTCCACACAAATAATGTAATCTGCAATCTTTCTATTCTCTTGGGTTAGTTGTTTAATTTCCTTCTGACTAACACTTGCAATTGTCGCAATTTTAATCTTGGGTTTAGCCAATTTTAAATACCAAGAAATCCCTTCATAGTTCTCTGAATGGTAAGACCCATTGATATGAATAAATAGCTGATTTTCTTCCCAATTTTTCCATATAAAATGAGCCATCGTTGCATCCTTCAAAGCTTGAGCTTTAGGCATATTGGGTGTAGCATGCCCGGGCATCATTGTCATCATTTTTTGATAACCTGGCAGATTGGCATCGTAGGCAATTGGCAGTGGTGCCATCCAAGTTTTTTCTTCTTGAGATAGTTGATTCAATGCTTCAAAACCCCCTTTGGAAACCATGCTAGCATATTTTCTCGGCACATTGGTTGCGATAAATTTCAATTGATTCTCTTTGGCAAAATTGACCAAAGGGGCATAATCCGTTTTATAATTTCTCCATAGTCGAGCTGTAGAATCTAATCCTTTCGAGGATATTCTTCCTGATAAATACGCCGATAAAGCTTCCTGATTGTCTTGTTCAAACATTTCAGCACCTAAGATTAATTTTCTCAGAGAAAAACAAGATTGTAAGATCTCTAATTCTAGCCAATGGCTGATAGGGTTATTGTGTAACTCGCCGATCAAAACTACATCTTGTTGGCTTATTTGCTTGATCATTTTTTGATAGGACACTTCTTTGCCTTTTGCGTTAAACAATCGGTAAGCAGGTTTATCTATTGCCAAAAGTACGCCAGGAACTAAAATAAAAAATAAGATGCAGAGATGAAGCGCCCTTTTCATGATATATAGCTGTTGATCTTGTACAAATTAGAACAAAATATCAAGAATTAAGCAACAGGTTTAAAAACAAAAAGCGGTCATTACTGACCGCTTTTACGTAGAACAAAGGTTATTATTTATTTAATCGGTATTAATAAGCTAATATTTTCCCATGCGAAAGCGACTCCTGCTGGTACTACTTTATATTCCAAAGCTTCTTTAAAGTCGGCCTTTGCTGTTTTCACCGTAATGGTAAAAGCATCTTTTTCTGGATTTCGAGTTGTTTCTCCTCCCCGCTTAATCCCCCATTGACCTACTTCAGTATTAAAGATTACTTGCCAATCTCCTTCACTAGGTAGCATATAAATGCTGTATTTCCCTTTCGCCAAGGTATTTCCTGCAACATTCACATCAGCATCTGTTTCAATGATGGTTGCGGAATTAGCACCCGCTCTCCAAACCTTTCCAAAAGGTACTAATTCTCCCCAAATTTTTCTTCCTTTTACGGATGGACTGCTGTATACGATAGATACATTGGCCTTACCAAAAGTGCCAGTGACGGTTACTTTAGGACTTTGCGGAGGTCGAGGAGCATCTTGTGCAAATGAACTGGCAGTAACCAATAAAAGACATAATACCGACAAAATCGGCTT
>JBJTNH010000105.1:0-8574 GCA_046073945.1 Aquirufa sp.
TTAGATATTGACCGAGCAGTAAAAGAACTTGGAGGTGTAGATGCTGTTTATGTGGTTTCTATAAAAAATGAAGTAAAAGAATTACTTTTTTTAAAAACGAAAGTCGCCACCTTATCCCCCATGATTCATATCATCGAATTAAATCATTCAAATCCGTATATATTTAGTTCAAGTAAAGTAAAAGAAAAAGAAAGTGTCATAGAATACGCTCCAGCTTTAAACTATTTATACGAGGCACACGCTGGAATTATGAAAGCAGGTTTTTTTAAAAATCTCGCAAAAACTGGGGTCTATAAAATCTCACAGCACACACATTTATATACTTCTGATCATTTAATCACTGATTTTCCGGGTAAAATTTTTAAAATAGATCAGGTAGGAACAGCTGAAACAAAATGGATTCAACAACATTTAGTTGATAAAAAGGCAAACATTGTTTGTAAAAATTTCCCTCAATCTACCGCTGAATTAAGGAAAAAATGGAAACTACAAGATGGTGGAAATAAGACAATATATGCTTATGAAAACAAAGACGGGAAAAATGAAGTAGCCATTTGTTCAAAAGTCTAGCCTAAAAAATTTCTAAAATTCAACAAATCATATACCTTTGCTCATTAAAATCCGTTTAGGATAAAAAAATATTATGAAAAGTTTATTCATTGTTCTTTTACTAACAGTTTCATCAATCGCTTCATTTGCGCAAACATTTTCGGGTATCTCAGAAATTGAAAGTGCCAAAAAAGAAGGTTTTTACACTTATATCAATGCCGCTGAAGAAGATGTCATAGAGAGCTGGAAAAGGTATTTATCCGAATATGGCAATGTAGAAAAAGGCAGAAATGGCGCAATCATCTCAAACCAAACAAAAGTCAAATCGATCACTGACGCAGAATTCACTGTTTTATCCAAAATTTCGGAAGAAAAAAACAGAGTACGACTTTTCGTTGCAATACCTTTAGGACCAGACAATTACATCAAATCTGGACATCCAAGTTACAGAGAGGCAAGCATTTGGCTAGATAATTTTGTTCAAATAGTTAATTTGGAAGAAGCTGCAAGAGTGGAAGAAAAAAAATTAAATGAATTAATTAAATCTAAAACGAAGCATCAACGATATTCTGAGCGTTTAGTTAGAGAATTAGATGCGAACAAACGTCAAACTGATTTGCTTCTACAAAGATTAGAAGAAGCAAAATTAGCCAAAGAAAAAATATTGGCTAATCAAGTACAAAATACCATTGATTTAAAATCGAGTGAAGATTCCGTCGTTATTCAAGGTCAAAAATTAGAAACCGCTAAACAAAAATTAAAAAAATAAATCAAATGAAACGCCTTTCTATTTACTTCATCTTTATCAGCTTATTTATCTTTACAAGCAGTTTTGGACTTCTTGAATACAATTCTTTAACAACCAAAGCAAAAACGATTCAACTGGATTCTACCCAAAAAGCTCAATCCTTACAATCGCTTAAAAGCAATTACCCTAACGAAATTACAGAGGAGAAAAAGCAACAAAAGGAAACTGAAGAATCCAATTTTATTGTACAAAATCTAGCTAAATACGTACTTGTTGGAATCAAAACCGTGTTTACAGCTTTGATAAAATTTGCCCTATCATTTTAAACTATGCTCAAATTTAGCCTTCAAACAAAAATCAATTCAACTATCGACCTTGTTTGGAAGCAATTTGACAAAGATTTATTGGAAAAATTATCACCTCCTTTTCCATTGATTCGAATAAGCACTTTCGATGGATGCAATGTCAATGACAATGTAGTCATTGAAATGAATTTCCTATTGTATAAAACCTCATGGAGTTCATTAATCATAGAAAATCAGACATCTGAATCAGAAAAATACTTTATTGACCAAGGCATAAAAATGCCATTTGGATTAAAATATTGGAAACATAAGCATGGTTTGAAAATGATCAATGATCATCAAACAGCAATCATAGATTCCATTGAATTCCAAACAAATTATCGAATTTTAGATTATATCTTATTTCCCTTATTTTACGGGATGATACTTTACCGTATACCTCTTTACAAAAAACTTTTATCAACAAAACAATGAAATTAACATTAACCAATAAAATCATCATTGGATTCGTTTTAGGCTTAATTTTAGGAGAATTCTTTTTTTTAAATTTTAGTCCTGAACTAAGCCACGAATGGGCCAATAAAATCCAAATCATTTCGAAGATCTTCCTTCGACTCATTAAAATGATCGTTGGACCTTTGGTATTTTGTACTTTGGTGGTTGGTATTGCTAAATTAGGTGATTTCAAAGCTGTTGGTAGAATTGGCTTAAAAACGATTGGTTATTTTTATTTTGCCACCATCCTTTCATTAATTACCGGATTAGTTGTTGTCAACATAACTAAACCTGGAAGTTTACAAAGTTGGCCAAAACCTGCTGCTGGAACGAATACAGGCATTGATTCGTCCAAAGTAAAAACCTTGGAAGATTTCATTTTGCATATTTTTCCGGATAGTTTTTTTAGAGCTTTGGCTGAAAATGAAATCCTTCAAATCGTCATTTTTTCTTTATTTTTTGGAGTTGCTTTGGGTTCCATTGGCGAAACTGGAAAAAAGCTGATTCACGTATTTGAAAATTTAGCAGAAGTCGTTTTCAAAATGGTCAACTATGTCATGGAATTAGCTCCTTATGCTGTTTTCGCCGCAATGACAACCGTAGTAGCCAATAAAGGATTGAGCATTTTAATTAGCTATGGTTATTTAATGATTTGTTTTATGGGTGGTTTGCTGTTTTTTACCACCGTTATTTTATGGTTAATCTGCCTAACAAATAAAATCCCTTATTGGAAACTATTAAAAGAATTGAAAGAAGCCTTATTGATTTCATTTTCTACAGCTAGTTCAGAAGCCTCTTTTCCACAAACTATTGCTGCCTTGGAAAGATTTGGTTGCAGTCGACGAATTGTCGGCTTTGTATTACCCTTGGGATATAGCTTCAACTTAGATGGTTCAATGTTGTATATGACCTTTGCGACTGGATTTATTGCACAGGCTTATGGAGTTCAATTAAGCTTAGAACAACAAATAACCATGCTTTTAACATTAATGATTACTTCCAAAGGAATCGCAGGAGTACCAAGAGCCTCTTTGGTAATCATAGCAGGCACTTTAACCATGTTTAATTTACCAGCCGAAGGGATTGCTTTATTATTAGGTGTTGACCCATTTTTAGATATGGGAAGAACAGTCACTTCTGTGGCAGGAAATGGAGTTGCGACTTGCGTGGTTTCTAAATGGGAAGGAGAATTCAACCCTCCTATTACTTCTTAAAAGTAGAATTAAAAGTAATTTGGACTGCTTTGTATGCAGGGAAAATAGATGCTAAAAAGGTAATAATGATGACTACCAAAGCAGTCCAAATAAAATCAAACAATTCCATTTTAATCGGATAAGCATCAATCAAGGCATTTGGGATACCCAATGAAATAATCCCAAAGGTTTCTTGAGCCCAAGCAAAACTGAATCCTAGTATCATACCAATAATTGCTCCTGAAAAACTAATCAAAACACCTACCCACAAAAATGTACGGAACAATTGTTTTTTACTGATTCCCATGGCTAACATGGTTGCTAAATCTTTTTTCTTTTCAATGACTAACAAAGACAAAGCATAAAATAAAGTAAATGAGGCGATTCCCATCACAAAAGCCATAATTAGAAAAACAAAGAGCTTTTCAATTTTGATAGCTTTTAATAGAATGGCGTGTTGTTCATCTCGAGTTTGAATATCAAATGACTCACCTAAAACTCTCTTAATATCATTTTTTACTTTTTCAGCCTGATTTTCATCCTTCAACATTAATTCCAAAGCGCTCAATTCTTTTTCAGTCCCAACCAATTGGCGCATCCATTCTAAAGGAACGAGCACCATTTGATTGTCAAAATTTTGCTCTACCTCCATAACGCCACCAGGAAAAAAAAGATTACTTCTTGCAGCTTCAGAGTTGATTGAAAAGTTTTTCAAGGAACTATGATTCGGATACCAGGCTTCTATGGGAGTAAAAACATCCTCAAAACTCATTCCCATGCTTAAAAAAACACCTAAGCCAAACAAACCAAAGGACCGATCATAATCCTTCAATAAATAATCTCCTTCAGTTACTTGAGCTTTTAGTCGTTTAGCTTTAAGAAATTCATCATCAACACCTTTTAAGCGAACTACTAATTGCTTACCACCATATCGAATCAAAGCTTGGTCCTCTAAAACGGGATTGATGAATTTAATTCCATCGATTTGTCTTAGCTGTTGGATTTTATTTGGATCAATTGAAAAAAGAGCACCTTCTTTAGAAACAAGCTTTAAATCGGGATCATAGGTTCGAAATAACCCTTTTTGAAAATCCTCTAAACCATTAAAAACAGATAAAATCAAAATCAATGCCATTACCTCCACCCCAACTCCAATCATGGAAATGCGTGAAATAAAGGTGATGAAACTCGCCTTACTTCTTGTAAAAAAATATCTTTTAGCAATAAATAAAGGTAAATTCACTTTCCAAAAATTTAATTATTCATCATCTGTAGCAGGAGGAATCACTAATCCTTCGAACAAAGCATCAATTTTAGCAGCATATTCGGCAGTATCGTCTAAGAAAAACGACAAATGGGGTATAATTCTTACTTGATGTCGAATTTTATTCGCTAAGACATTGCGTATCGCTTTGTTGTTGTCTTCCAAAGCCTGAACCACTTGTTTGGGATTATCTACAAGTAGGAAACTTAAATATACTCGGGCTAAAGAAAGATCTGGGCTAACTTTAACATCTGTGATGGTTACCATCCCTTTGCCCAATATTTCTTTAAAATCCTTTTGAAATATGTCACTTAAATCCTTTTGAATTTGTCTTCCAAATTTTTGTTGACGCTTACTTTCCATAATTTCTCCTAATCTATTCTTCTCAAAAATTTTACAAATTTCACAATAATAATTGGAATCACCGTAATTTAGCAAGTTGAAAACCGAAATATGTTTGAAATTTTAAGATCGAATTATCGCTTGGCCCTTGGTTTAACCCTCATAATGTGGGCTACGGGCTTGTATTTCTTGTTTTTCACTCAACTTGAACCTTTTACTTGGGAGTTCAGATATCACTTATTGGGAGTAAAACTAAACGAAGGTTTTCAATTATATGGTGATATTAAAGATAATACGAGTCCGATTTCTGCTTTATTTTATCGATTTTTATCCTTTTTAAATTTTCCATTGGAATGGAATATTTTTTTAGCTTCAGGTATTATCATTTTACAGGCTTTTCTTTTTCAGCAAACCATTCAAAAACATCAGATTTTACCTAAAATTGGCATCATTCCCTTCATCTTATATTTAGTAAGTTTTCATTTATCGTATGAGTTCTTCGTACCAGCTCCTGCACTACTTGGCTTAACATTTTTACTTTTAGCATGGAGTGAGATTACAGCTCAACAAACACGTCTTCAAACCAATGACAGGGTTTTTATCGTTGGAATTTTTGTCGGGATTGCAAGTTTATTTTTTTGGAGTTATACCATATTCATCATTTGGGCCGTACTGAGTCTGATTTTCTATACTGGCATTACAATCCGACAAGTTGTTTTGACGATCGTAGGCTATTTATTCGTTTTTCTAATTACAGCAGCTCTTTTTTTATATAATGGTACATTAAACTTGATGATTCAATTATTAAAAAAATCAGCTTTAGAATTCCAAACACCCCTCATTCGAGATTGGCAACAAATTTTCATTGTATTTTTCCCTGCCATTTTATTTGGAATCATTGGACTTTGGAGCGTCAGTAGAAGTAAAAAAATTAGGGCACATGCCCAAAAGGTATTTCAAAGTAATTTGCTATTCATCATTATATCAATTTTAGCATTATTTACCCTGCCTGGCTTATCAAGGGCCAATTTGATTTTTTTCTTACCAGCCTTGGTTTTGTTTGGTTTAAATGCCTTCTACCTATTCAAAAAATTTTGGCAGAAAGAATTGATCTTTTGGATTTTGATTTTAGGAACTTTCAGTAGCTTAAGTATACAATCGAAATCAAATTCCATCGATCGATTAAAAAATAATCAGCTGAATATTCGAAATGAAAAACTAATGGTTTTAGGCCCGCAAATTGAAGAATATCAACAAAATAAAATGGTGGGGCCATTTCTCAATTGGGAACTTTCAAAATATTTGTTTGATGGAATAAATGAATATAAAAATATCATCATTCTTTCTGACTTTCTAAAAAAAGACCCTCCGAATTACATTTATGATCCAGAGGGTAAATTTCAAATCTTAAGTACTTTTTTACCGAAATTAAAAAGTCAATATCAATTAATTGACCTCCATCTTTATAAAAAAGTTCATTAACAGCAAGTAATTTTATCTACTCTACCTTGATGTCTACCACCTTCAAACGGTGTATCGATAAACACTTGCAAGCAAGCCTTAGCCTCGTCTAAAGAGATAAAACGTACGGGTAAACAGATAATATTAGCGTCATTATGTTGACGAATTAATGAAGCAACTTCCGTATTCCAAGCTAATCCCGCTCTGATACCTTGGTGTTTATTGGCTGTAATAGCAACACCATTAGCACTACCGCACAATAACAAACCAAATGTAGCTTCCCCTTTTTCTACTGCTTCGGCTACAGGATGTGCAAAATCAGGATAATCCACGGAATCTAAAGAATAAGCACCGAAGTCCTTCACTTCAATTCCTTTTTCTTGTAAATAATTGATTAAATCATTTTTGTAGGCAAAACCGGCATGATCTCCGCCGACAGCAAAAGTTATTTTAGAATTCATAAAAAGCTTTCAAATTTTCACAAAGGTACAAGGATAAATCTTACATTTGCGAGTAAAATGAGAATAAAAATATGACTGATCAAAGCTGGGAAAACGAAGAAGAGAAAATTAAAAAAGCTTTTGGTGACCGTACTTGGGCACAGATAAAATCAGAAGAATCTTGGAGAATTTTCAAAATAATGAGCGAGTTTGTAGAAGGTATTGATAAACTTTCTAAAATAGGTCCTTGTGTCTCAATATTTGGATCTGCTCGAACTCAATCTGACAATAAATATTATCAAATTGCGGAAGAAATAGCGGCCAAATTGGTTCGACATGGATATGGAGTTATTACAGGCGGTGGTCCTGGAATTATGGAAGCCGGAAATAAAGGTGCTAAAAGTGAAAATGGTAGATCGGTAGGTCTAAATATTGAACTACCTTTCGAACAATTCGCTAATCCCTATATTGATCACGATAAAAATATCAATTTCGATTTTTTCTTTGTTCGAAAAGTGATGTTTGTTAAATATTCTCAAGGATTTGTCATTATGCCAGGCGGATTCGGTACACTAGACGAAATGTTTGAATCTTTAACATTGATTCAAACACATAAAATTGGAAAGTTCCCCGTTGTGTTAGTGGGTAGAGAATATTGGCAGGGTTTAATTGATTGGATGAAAAACACGATGGTATCTCAAGGAAATATCAATGAGGAAGATTTGGAATTATTCGCTTTGGTAGATACCCCCACAGAAGCTGTCCGTGTCATTGATGAATTTTATGCTAAGTATTTACTAAAACCAAATTTCTAAAAGAAATAATGGACCTAAGCCCAAAATTTCCGAGATGAAAGATTACTTTTTATAGGCAAGCATTTCATTTGCGGATAAAGCATTAAAGGTAAATTGCTTGACTAATCCGCCTTTTTGAGCCAATTTAACCCCCCATTCCATATCTTTTAAACCATCTATTTGATGGGCATCTGGATTAATAGAAATATAAACTCCTTTTTCCATAGCTTCATAAATATAACGCCAATCAAGATCCAATCGGTATGGACTCGCATTTAATTCGATCGCAACTTTGTTAGCAGCACAAGCGTCGATAATTTTGGACATATTCAAAGGATAACCTGGCCTAGTCAATAACAAACGACCAGTGGGATGACCTAATATAGTCGTATATGGATTTTCAATGGCCTTGATCAAACGCCCCATCGCTTTATCTAAATCCATCGTAAGTCCAGCATGAACAGAAGCAACTACATAATCGAAACTAGATAAAATTTCTAAGTCGTAATCCAGAGATCCATCTGGTAAAATATCAGCTTCAATTCCTTTTAGAATCCTAAAATCTGTCCATTTTTTATTTAATAGATCAATTTCTTCGTGTTGTTCAATGATACGATCAGGCTTTAAACCACCTGCATAAGCAGCGTATTGTGAATGGTCGGCAATTCCAAAATAAGATAAACCCAAATTTCTACAAGCTTCAGCCATTTCGAGCAACGTATTTTTACCATCCGAATAGGTAGAATGATTATGTACACATCCCTGCAAATCAGCAACTTGAATTAACTGATCATTGGAATATTTCAAGGACCAATCAAATTCGGAACGTCCCTCGCGCATAGCTGGGATGATATAAGGCAAATTTTGACTTACATAAATCTCATGATCAGATTGAATGGTTTTATTTTGAAATGAAGTGTAATAATTCACTTTAGCCAAATGTTCAGGGTGGGAAGACAATTGAAAACAGAGGTTGACAAACT
>JBJTNH010000106.1:0-33556 GCA_046073945.1 Aquirufa sp.
GTTACAAAACCAGTTCTGCCAACAAAGCAACTATTCAGAAAGAATGGGTTGTGGTAGATGCTGAAAATCAAGTATTAGGACGTTTATGTTCAGAAATCGCGAAAATTATTCGTGGAAAGCATAAGCCTTCGTTTACACCGCATGTTGATTGTGGAGATCAAGTGATTGTTATCAATGCTGATAAAGTTCGCCTAACAGGAAAGAAAATGACAGATAAAGTTTATATCCGTCACACAGGTTATCCAGGTGGACAACGTTTTGCTACTCCAAGAGAGGTTTTGATTAAAAACCCAAGAGGAGTTGTAGAAGCGGCAGTTAAAGGTATGTTACCGAAAAATCGTTTAGGAAGACAATTGTTCAACAATTTATTCGTTTACGCTGGTTCTGAGCATCCTCACGCAGCACAACAACCTAAAGAAATTAAGTTTTAACGGACATAATGATCTAAAACAGGTCAATTCAATATCAAATGGCAGAATTAACAAGTAAAATCGGTAGAAGAAAAACGGCAATTGCTCGTATTTCAATGACCCCAGGAAAAGGCCAGATTAAAATCAATGGCCGTACAATGACTGAATACTTTCCATCTGAAATTCTTCAGATTGTGGTAAATCAGCCTTTCGCTTTAACCAACACAGTTGGATCATTCGACGTAACTGCAAATGTTGACGGAGGAGGAATTAAAGGACAAGCGGAAGCTTTACGTTTAGCTATTTCTCGTGCACTTCAAACTCAGGACTCAGAATTGCGTTCTCCTTTGAAGAAAGAAGGTTTTTTAACTCGTGATCCAAGAATGGTTGAGCGTAAAAAACCAGGACGTAGAAAAGCACGTAAGAGATTCCAGTTCTCTAAGCGTTAATACTACATCGCATTTACGTGGAAAAAGCTTGTGTGTTGCCGATGCTTTTTCCACATTTTTATTTTTCACAATTTTAAACACCGAAAATGGCACAATTAAGCTACAACGAACTGCTTGACGCAGGCGTTCACTTTGGTCACTTGACTCGTAAGTGGGATCCAAAAATGGCTCCATACATCTTCATGGAGAAAAATGGTATTCATATCATTGACTTAAACAAAACAATTACTTGCTTAGATGAGGCATCTGCTGCGATTCGTGCTATTGTACGTTCTGGCCGTAAAATCATGTTTGTTGCTACCAAGAAACAAGCACAAGAAGTTGTTTCTGCAGAAGCAGAAAAATTAAAAATGCCCTATGTAACTGACCGTTGGTTGGGAGGTATGTTGACAAACTTTGCGACTGTACGTAAGTCGATCAAGAAGATGTCAAGCATTGATAAAATGTTAAAAGACGAAGTAATCGTTAAGACTCTTGCTAAGCGTGAGCGTTTAATGATGACTCGTGAAGAAGAAAAATTAAACCGTGTTTTAGGTGGTATTACAGACTTAACTCGTCTTCCAGCTGCATTATTCATTGTTGACGTTAAGCGTGAGCATATCGCAGTGAAAGAAGCAAAAAAATTGGGTATTCCAGTTTTTGCTATGTGTGATACTAACTCGAATCCAGAATTAGTTGATTATCCAATCCCTGCTAATGATGATGCTTACAAGTCGATCGCTGTTATTACTACAGCTATCAGCAAAGCAATCGAAGAAGGATTGAATGAAAGAAAACAAGATAAAGATGATGCTCGTTTAGCGGAAGAGGAAGAAGCAAAGAGAGTGGCTGATGAGGAGAATCAAGAAGTAGCTAAGGTAGCTGCTAAATACGAAAAAGAAGCAGAACAAGAATAAATAATTCATACAATGTCAATTACAGCCGCAGACGTTAACAAATTACGCCAAATGACTGGTGCAGGAATGATGGATTGCAAAAAAGCTTTGACAGAAGCCGATGGTGACTTCGAAGCAGCAATCGATATTCTTCGTAAAGCTGGTCAAAAAGTAGCAGCAAAACGTGCAGATAATGCAACGAACGAAGGTGTTGTATTAATCACACTTTCAGGAGACCATTCAAATGGTAAATTAGTCGCTTTAGCTTGTGAAACTGAACCAGTTTCTAAAGTTGCTGATTTCAACAAATTAGCGCAAGATATCATGGATGCAGCAGTTAAGTCTCATGCTCCATCTGCTTCAGCTTTATTGGCTGAGCCTCTTGCTGATGGTCGTTCGGTAGAAGGACACATCATTGAATTAACGGGTAAAATTGGTGAGAAAATTTCTTTAGCAGCTTACGAAAATGTAGATGCTGAGAAAGTAGTTTCTTACATTCACTCGAACAACAAAATTGGAGTTTTAGTAGCATTTGAAAATGTTCAAGGTGCTGATGTTTCTGAAGTTGGTAAAGATATTGCTATGCAAATCACAGCTATGAAGCCAGTTGCTTTAGACAAAGACGGTGTAGATGCTGAGACAATCGAACGTGAAATTGAAATTGGCAAAGACCAAGCTCGCCAAGAAGGCAAGCCAGAAGCTATGCTTGAGAAAATCGCGGTTGGTAAATTAGAGAAATTCTACAAAGAATCTACTTTATTAAACCAACAATTTGTGAAAGACTCATCTATCAATGTTCGTCAATTATTAGAGCAAACACAAAAAGGATTAACTATCTCTTCTTTCAAAAGAATTGCATTAGCTTAATCAAATCCTATTTTTTAAAGGCCATCCGACTAAATCGGTTGGCCTTTTTTTTTGGCATAAACTTATCCACAAAAAAAAGATTGACAGAAAACTTATCAGATTTTCATTAGTCATAGACATTTTTTAAATTGTAGATAAATTCTTTTCAATTCATTTAGTGTTCTTTTGCAAATGTCAAAAATCATAATTTTAGGTGGCGGTGAAAGTGGTGTTGGGGCTGCATTATTGGCTAAATCAAAAGGATTTGAGGTATTTCTTTCCGACCAAGGTCAATTAAAAGATACATTCAAAAACACATTGATTGAAAACAATATTCCATTTGAAGACGGACAACATTCCATCGAAAAAATCTTGGAAGCGGATGAGATAATCATTAGCCCAGGAATTCCCGAAAAAAATCCGATCGTTCAAGCTATCAAGAAACAGAACATCTCGTTGATTTCAGAAATTGAATTTGCTTCAAGATATACAACTGCTAAAATAATTGCCATAACAGGTTCCAATGGAAAAACCACCACTACCCTATTAACCTATCATTTATTAAAAAATGCTGGCTTGAAGGTTGGATTGGCTGGAAATATTGGACAAAGTTTTGCCAAGCAGGTAATGGAAAATCAGCACGAATATTATGTACTAGAAATTTCAAGCTTTCAATTGGACCGATGCTTTCTATTCAAACCAGATGTTGCTGTATTAATTAACATTACTCCAGACCATTTAGATCGATATGAATATCAATTTGAAAATTATATTCATTCTAAATTCCGAATTTTCCAAAATGCTGATAATGAAAGCACTTCGATCTTTTGGACGGATGATCCAGTTATCACAAAATACCATCATTTAATACCTGCTGGATCGCAACTTCAAAGCATTAGTTCTCAACAAACCGATGCAACTGCTTTTATATCAGAGGATACAATAAAAATTAAACCAGCATTATCCATTGATCTAAAATTAGCGCCATTAAAAGGTCCACATAATGCCATCAATATGTCAGCGGCCATTTTAGCCAGTTTGGCCATTGGAGTTTCTAAAGAACAAATCCAACAGGCTTTGCCAAGTTTCATCAATGCAGAACATCGCTTAGAACCTTGTGGGAATTGGAAAGGAATTCAATTTATTAACGACTCCAAAGCAACTAACGTAGATGCAGTATATTTTGCCTTAAACAGCTTTAAACAACCCATCATTTTAATTATGGGTGGTGTTGATAAGGGAAATGATTATACCCTATTGGATGAATTGGTAAAAAATAATGTCAAAGGCCTAATTTGCCTAGGAATTGATAATCAAAAATTAGAAAATCATTTCAAAGGATTTTGTCCACAAATATATTCCACTGATAATTTAGAAAAAGCCGTAGCCAAAGGTATTGAATGGGCCCAAGAGGATGATATCATTCTATTATCCCCTGCTTGTGCGAGTTTCGACTTATTCAATAACTACGAAGATAGAGGCAGAAAATTCAAAGAGGTAATAAAGCACTTAACAGATGGAAAATAAAATAGCTGAGATAACAAAAAAATACGTTGTGGGTGACTACCAAATTTGGTTTATCGTCATCATATTGAATCTATTTGGTTTACTGATACAATTTTCTGCTAAGAGTAGAATGGTCATGATGAGTCCTATAGACCCTATTTCTGGGTTTATAAAAACACTTTTCATTTTAGCTTTCTCCTTTGTTTTGATGTCATATTTTGCCAAATTAAATTATAGTAAAATAGCTCAACTTAGCAATTTTGCCCTTGGAGCCTCTTGGATACTTATTCTTATCGCATTGGTTTTTGGTGAAAATAAAGGAGGAGCCAGTCGTTGGATAGATCTGGGACCTATTTCTTTCATGCCTTCTGATATGGCGAAACTTTGCCTCACGGTCAGTTTAGCCAGAGATTTTAGTGCAAGGCAGGCTGACCCTGAATCTTATACATGGCAAGTCATGCTATCCATTCTAATTAAGCTTGGAATTACTTGTTTTTTAATCATGCTTTCCAACTTTTCAACCAGTATATTGATTTTTTTAACAAGTATCGTATTGATGATTTTTGGAAGAGTTCCATTTAAACAAATTTTCAAAACAATCGGATTGTTTGCGGTTTTGGCGGTCAGTGTAGTGGTTTTAGGAATTGGGCAAAGAGCTAAAACGGTTCAGGGGCGTATTAAAAATTATGTTCAAAGAATTGGAGAAAATGAAAAAAATTCGAACAAAAACTTAGGAGAAGATTACCAAATTCACCGAAGTTTATTTGCCATCGCCACTGGAGCATTAAGCCCAAAAGGACCCGGAAAAAGTCAACAGAAATATTTCTTATCCCAAGCCGAATCCGATTTTATCTACGCGATTATTTTGGAAGAATACGGTTTATTAGCGGGTATTTTATTGCCTATCTTTTTCATTTACTTTATGTATCGAGGTGCCAGTGCGGTAAAATTTAGCGAAAAGCCATTTGGAGGATTACTCTCTGCTGGCCTAACTTTTTCCATAGTTATACAGGCTTTTATTAACATGTTAGTAGCCGTAGACGCAGGTCCTGTTACTGGACAACCCATGCCAATGATTTCCGCAGGAGGTACATCACTTATTTTTACAGCCATAAGTATCGGATTAATCTTATCTGTAAGCCGTGATAAAGAAAAATTTTTAGCCCCTAAAGAGAAAGCCTAGACCTATGTCAAAAAAAATTATCATTTCAGGAGGAGGAACAGGTGGACATATTTATCCAGCTATCGCCATTGCGAATGCATTAAAAGATATCGATGGATCGATTCAATTTTTGTTCGTTGGGGCAGAAGGCAAAATGGAAATGGAAAAAGTTCCTAAAGCGGGCTATGATATCGTTGGATTACCAATTGCAGGAATTAATCGACAAAGTATTTTTAAAAATTTAGCGCTTCCATTCAAATTAATAAAAAGTTTAACAAAAGCTTTTTCATTGATCAATGAATTCAAACCTGATTTAGCCATCGGAGTTGGTGGTTACGCTTCTGGCCCCATGTTGATTTCCGCTTGGATGAAGGGTATCCCATTTGTTATACAAGAACAAAATTCATACGCAGGAATTACCAATAAATTGTTAGCTTCAAAAGCTGAGAAAATATTTGTGGCTTATCCAAAAATGGAACAATTTTTCCCGAAAGAAAAAATTCTTCTTTTAGGAAATCCCGTGCGAAAAGATTTGATCGAAACCAAAGAAAAAAAAGTAAAAGCTGCTGAGTTTTTTGGATTAGAACCTACACTTCCAACTATATTGATAATAGGCGGAAGTCAAGGAGCAAGAAGCATCAATCAAGCAATTTTAGCAGGATTAGATAAATTCCTTTCTAATCCATGCCAAATTATTTGGCAAACTGGAATACCATTTGAAAAAGAAGCAAAGGCTGCTGTATCAAAAACACCTTCTTTAAAAGCCTACGTTTCAGCATTTATTTATGAAATGGATTTTGCCTATTCCATGGCAGATTTAGTTATTTCACGAGCGGGTGCCTTATCTGTTTCAGAAATATGTTTAGCTGGAAAAGCAAGTGTGTTGGTGCCTTTACCATCCGCAGCCGAAGATCATCAAACACAAAATGCTAAAAGTTTAGAAGTTGAAAATGCTGCCATTTTAGTGAAAGACATCGAAGCCAAGGAAAAATTGGTGGATACTGCCTTGAATACCTTAAACAACAATTTTTTGCTTAAAGAGTTGGAAGAATCAAGTAAAAAACTTGCCAAACCTGAGGCTGCCAATGAAATAGCTCAAACAATTTTATCGATACTTGCTACCCAATGAATCAAAAAATAAACCTTTCTAATTTAAAAAATGTCTACTTTCTGGGTATAGGAGGAATAGGTATGTCGGCCATTGCGAGATGGTTCTTGCAAAATGGATTCTATGTAGCGGGATATGATAAAACAGAAAGTCCATTGACAATCCTTCTTAGCCAGGAAGGCATGGATATTCATTATGTAGATTCAATCAATCAAATACCTGCTAAAATAATCCAGGAGCAGGATTCAACCTTATTTATTTACACTCCTGCGATTCCAAAAGATCACATTGAAAAAAATCATTTAGAAAATATAGGAATTAAACTTTGGAAAAGATCTGAGATTTTAGGTTGGATTACAGAGCAAATCCCTACGCTCGCTGTTGCTGGAACGCACGGAAAAACAACTACTTCCAGTCTTTTAACTCACCTGTTAATTCATGCCGATAAAAATGTAACAGCTTTTTTAGGTGGAATCACACAAAACTACGGAACCAATTTCATTCCGAATAAGGGTAAAGAAAATATGATTTGCGTTGTGGAAGCGGATGAATATGATCGATCTTTTTTAACACTTCATCCTCTAGCAGCAGCGGTAACTTCCACCGATGCCGATCATTTAGATATTTATGGCGCGGCTGAACAAGTTTTGGAATCCTTTCAACTATTTGTCAACCAAATACAGCCAAATGGATTTTTCATTCAAAAGGAAGGATTGAACTTGCAATCAAAACATCAAAAAATCAGCTTTGGACTAAACAAAGGAGATTATTTTGCTCAAAATTTAAAAATAGAAAACCATCGAATGGTTTTTGATATGGTCTATCCCGGTGGAATTATAGAACATATTCAAATGAGAATTCCAGGCTTTCATAACATAGAAAATGCTTTAGCAGCAGCTGCATTGGCCATGTTTGTCGGCGTGAGTCCAGAAAAAATCAAATCAGGAATTGATACCTTTAAAGGTGTAAAGAGACGTTTCGAGTACCATGTGGAAACAGAAAAACATGTGTTAATCGACGATTATGCGCACCATCCTACGGAAATAACGGCGACTTTATCTTCTATCAAAGCATTGTATCCTGAGGAAAAATTAACGGTCATCTTTCAACCGCATTTATTTTCTCGGACCAAAGACTTTTTAGACGATTTTGCGCAAAGCCTAGCATTAGCAGATGATATATATTTATTAGATATTTATCCAGCTAGAGAATTGCCTATTCCAGGAATCAGTTCAGAATTACTTTTAAGCAAAATTCCATCAAATCATAAACAAGTAATTAGTAAAACTGATTTTATTCAAAAAATGAAGTCAGAAAAACCAAGATTATTGGTTACCTTAGGTGCAGGTGACATTGACTTGATTTTACCAGATCTCGTTAACATATTTTAGTTCTATTTCAGACCAATGGCTTTCGATAAAAAGAAAATATTTTATTTAAAAAAATTAACCAGTCTAATTTTACTAATTAGTATTTGGGTTTCTGCGATCGCATTTGCTCAGTACTCTTATCAAGAATCCAAATGCACAGGAATCATCGTTAAACTTGATTCAGAAAATGAAAAACCACTGCTTTCTAAAAAACACATTAACCAAGTTATTACTGAAGAAGGTACCAGATATTTTGAAGATAAACCGCTAGAAGTAATTTCTCTACATAGAATGGAACAAAGTGTAAAAAAAATTCCATTGGTTAAATCATGTGAAGCGCATTTTGATTTCAGTGGAAAAATCATTGTTTCAGTTAAAGAATTTAGCCCCATCGCCCGAATTCTTAGATCAACTTCAGAACTTTCCACACAACCAGATCAATATGTTACTGCTGAAGGTAATTTCATTGGAACTAGTTCATTATTTACACCAAGAGTTTTAGTCGTCACTGGTGATTATTTCAAATCAAATCGAAAGGATTTAAAAGATGCTAAGGGGAAAACTTTGTTACCCTTATTTGAATACATCAATGACAATGAATTTTGGAAAGCGCAAATTTCCCAAGTGGTTGTTGCGAATGATGGAGGAATCATACTTGTCCCAACATTTGGCACAACAAATATCGATTTTGGTCTTCCCATCAATATTGAAAATAAATTTAAAAAACTTGCCATCTTTTATAAACAAATAATCCCCAACAGAGGATGGAATACTTACAGTTGGGTAAGATTAAAATATAAAAATCAGCTTATTTGTGATTAAGCTGATTTATCAGTAGTTTTAAAGTTTGTAGGCATTGGAAAACACTTGTGTGCTAAAATTTAATAGATAAATAGAAATATGCGTAATGATTTAATCATCGGATTGGACATTGGTAGCTCATTCGTAAGGGCCGTTATTGGAAGACAATCAACAGAAAACAAACTAGAAATATTATCCATAGGTAAATCAAAAACAATTGGTCATATCATCAATGGTGATATTGTCAATATCAACAAAACCTCTGCTGCGATTTCTGAGGCTTTAAAAAACATTGCTAGCACGATCGAAGGGAAAAATAATGATTATTATTTCAGCTCAAATATTTCAGGTAGCCACATCAATGTCAATACATTTTCCATTACTCAAGCAAGAGATAATGCCATGTCGCCAGTTAGTGAAACTGAATTAATTCAGCTCATTAATAAAGCGAAAAAATCTAATGCAGATAAAAATCCTTGCATATTACATACTTTACCGATCGGTTTTCAAGTAGATAATTTACCTGAAACATTAGAACCCATCGGGCAAATTGGATCTAAAATAAAAGCGGATTTCATCGTTGTTACGGCGGATCAAAATAAGAATGACATTTTAAAACAATGCCTAATTTCTGCCCAATCTGAACATTTAAAAACGGGTAATATCTATTTTAGTCCATTGGCAACAGCGAGCTCAGTTCTTAATTTAGATGAGAAACAATTAGGCGTAGCTTTGGTGGATATTGGAAGTGGAACCATTGAAATAAGTGTTTATACTAAAAACCGTTTGAGACATTCCAAAGTAATTAATTGGGGTGGCGATAGAATCACGGAAGATATTCAAATTGGTCTAAATGTTTCTTTAGAACATGCAGAAGTACTTAAAACAAAATTTGGCTCAGCACTAAGTAAAGAAATTGACATCAATGAGGTGGTTTTAATCCCTGGAATTGCAGGTAGAAAACCGACACCTATTTCTGTTAAAAATTTAGCTATTATCATCGAAGAAAGAATAAAAGAACTTGCTGCGATTATTTTAGTAGAAATTTCTAAAGTTACAGATCCATTATTATTAAAAGGTGGAATTGTGATTACTGGAGGAGGTGCTCAATTACCAGATATTGCAGATTTAATTCAAAAAGTAACTGGTTTAGAATCGAGAATAGGAGAACCTATGGCATTTGCGAGTACAGCCCAAATTGAAGCTGAAATCAAAGATCCTTCTTATGCCACTGCCGTTGGTTTGGTTCAAGTGTATTTTGAACAAGTGAATCAGCCAGAAGTAGAAGAAGAAGTTTCAAACCCTACACTGCCACAATCTCCAACTATACCAAGTGGACCAACTGCTGCTAAACCAAAAGGCCCAAGCTTTAAAGATTTATTAAAGAAAACGGTGGAAGTTCTGATAGGAAGTAATGAAGAAGAGGAAAATTATCCAGATGAAAAATAAAGAAAAAGGAGGACTAAAGTCCTCCTTTTTTTATGCAAATAATTGCTTCTCTATCAATTGAATGAGAATATGAATAATCTTAATATGAATTTCTTGGATTCGATCTGCAAATCCAAAATGATCTACTCGAATTTCCAATACATTTTGAAATTGAGCTAATTTACCTCCATCCTTGCCCGTCAACAAAACAACTTTCATACCCTTGTTTTGTGCTGCTTTGACAGCTTCAATGATATTTTCTGAATTACCACTCGTAGATATACCAAAAAGCACATCTCCTGGATTTCCCAATCCTTCAATAAATCTTGAATAGATGTAATTATACCCAAAATCGTTCCCTACACAAGTAATATGCGAAGGATCTGAAATGGCCATGGCAGCTAAAGCGGGTCGATTCTCTCGGTATCTACCAGATAGTTCCTCCGCAAAGTGCATGGCGTCACAATGACTTCCTCCATTTCCGCACGATAAAATTTTATTACCTGCCTGCAATGCTTCTACCAAGCATGCTGCGACTGATTCAATTTGTTGAATTTGTTGGGGATTACTTAAAAAATCTGTTAAGACTTTTTGAGCTTCCTCTAAATTTTGTCGAATGATATCTTTCAAAATAATAACAATTATTAGATGTACGATTAAAAATCACCTCCGGCGCCACCACCTCCAAAGCTTCCTCCTCCAAATCCACCAAAAGAACTACCTCCGCCAAATGACCCACCACGCGAGTCGCCACCACCCCCTAAAAATATAGGAGGAAAAAACATTCCGCCACCATTGCTCCCTGGCCCTCTCCCACCTCCTCGGTTTCGAAAAGCGTTGATAATCGACAAAATTACAAAAAGTAAAAATAGAATTAAAACAGGTGGAATTCCTTGATTTTCACCTTCACTTTCTTGATCATTTTTAAAACTGCCACTCGCCCTTTGCATCATCTCTGTAGTAGCCAAATCTAGGCCTTCGAAATAAGCATCTCTTTGAAGAGCAGATTTCAAAATTCGATTGATAATTCTTTTACAAATTGCATCTGGCAAAACATCCTCAATTCCCCTTCCTGTAACAATTCTTATTTTTCTATCCTCAGAAGCAATTAATATAACAACTCCATTGTTTTTACCTTTTTGGCCAACACCCCACGTTTGAGCAATTTCCATGGCATAATCATAAGGATCTCTTCCATCAGTGGATGGAATAACAACTATGGCAAATTGTGTTGAAGTAGAATCTGCGTAAGCTCTAAGTTTGAGCTCTAAGGATTTTTTTTCCTCCGAATTCAATTTGGAAGATAAGTCTAATACATACGCATTGGGTTTATCTGGAATGCTAGATTGCGCGAATCCAAAATAAGCATTGAAAAGGCATAATCCCAAGAAAAGAAGTTTCAATTGTCGCATCCTATCAAACACCGTAAGAAATATCATTACTCAATTCATTCACATCTCCTTCTAAATAGGGGAAACTTTCAACCAAAACTTTACCAATTCGATTGACACCTAATGCCAAAGCTTTCCCAAATTCATTGGTCGCCAAAATGGGTTTCATTTCATCACGAATTTCTTCCCAAAATTTCAATGGAACTTTAGCATCTATCCCTTTATCTCCAATGATGGCATATTTACGATCTTTGGTGGCCAAGTATAATAAAACACCATTCTGTAAATCAGTCTGGTCCATGCCTAATTCAAAAAAGAGCACCTTCGCCCTTTCGACGGGGTGCCCTTCACAATGACTTTCTACATGCACACGAATTTCACCAGAGGTTTTTAATTCTGCTTCCTGAATAGCCAATAAAACTTCTGCTTGTTGAATTTCGCTTAAATGCATTATTTTTTTTCGTCAAAATTTACTTCAGGTGCTTTTTCTGAACCTGCCTCCGCTTGGAAAAAACCTTTCTCTGTAAAGCCAGAAAAAGAAGCGATTAAATTATTAGGGAACGTTACAACCTTCGAATTAAAATCTTTCACCGTACTATTAAATACATCTCTCTCTTCTTTAATTCTATTTTCAGTTCCTTCTAATTGAGCTTGCAATTCTGAAAAACTTTCAGTTGCTTTTAATTGAGGATAATTTTCAGCAACAACCATCAAACGTCCTAAAGCGCCTCCTAAGGATGACTGGGCAGCCTGGTATTTACTTACATTTTCTGGACTTAAATCCTTCGCATCTAATTTCATTTGAGTGGCACTTGCACGAGCCTCAATAACTGCAGTTAAAGTCGACTTTTCAAAATTTGCAACTCCTTGTACTGTCTTAACTAAATTCGGAATCAAATCCGCACGACGTTGATAAGCACTCTGTACATTGGCCCAAGAAGCCTTTACTTCTTGATCACTTGTTGCCATTCCATTTCTTGCACCAATACCCCAGAAAATAACGAGAGCAATAGCACCTAATACGATCCAAAGTTTTTTGTTCATTGTTTTAATTTTTAAAATTTTAACATGCAAATGTAGCTAATTCAAAGCATCCCTTTTACATTTTTGTATCAAAATCATTTTTACAGGATAAAAGTTCAAAATAAAGGATAAACAATTTTGATTAGTAAATTGCACCATGATTAAGAACATCCCCAATCCTCCCATCGCAACAGAAAAAAACGAGCTTCTTACCATTCATGGTGATACCCGCATTGATCCATATTATTGGTTAAATGACCCTGAAAACAAAGAAGTGATTGATTATCTAAATGCAGAAAATACCTATACAGAAAAAGCATTTTCGCCTATTTCAGACTTGAAAGAATCACTTTTTCAAGAAATGAAGAATCGTATCAAAGCGGATGATTCATCTGTTCCTTATTTCAATGGAAAAGATTGGTTTTATACCAAATTTGTCAAAGGCGGAGAATACCCCATTTATTGTCGAAAAAGAAATAACCTTGAATCGCCTGAAGAAATTTTGATTGATGGGAATCAATTGGGAAAAGACAAAGATTACTTTCATATTGGCGGCTTGAGTTTGAGCGACAACGACAAGTATCTGGCCATTGCCACCGATGAATTAAGCAGAAGAAATTATCAGGTAAAATTCTTACATCTTGAAACGGGAGACTATTTCCCTGAAACCATAGAAAACACAGAAGGTGGCAGCTATGCTTGGTCTGCTGATAGTGATTATTTCTTTTATCTAAAAAGGGATCATCAAACCTTATTGGCCTCGCAAGTTTTTAGACATCGATTAGGAGAAGACCCGAAAAATGACGTCATGGTTTATGAAGAAAAAGACCCTCAATTCTACATGGGTCTTTATCGGTCTAAATCAAAGAAATACATATATAATTTATCCAGTCAACAAGGGATTGCTTCTGAATACCGAATTTTAGAAGCCTCACAACCTTTGGAAGAGTTTAAAGTATTTCAAGAAAGAATGGATGGCCTGGAATATTTTTTGGAACATCAAAACAATCATTTGATCATTCGTTGCAATGCCAACCAAGCGGTCAATTTTCAATTGATGCAATGCCATATTCAGGAAGATTGGAATTTAAAAAATTGGCACCCCCTTTTGACTCATAAAAAAGATGTTTTAATTGAAGACTTTGAAGTATTTGAGGAATTCATTGCGATTGAAGAGAAATTTAATGGATTAAACCAAATTCACATCATTTCAAATGATAACCGTAAATCTGAAATCATTCAAATGCCAGAAGCGGTTTATCAGGTAAGTTTGGGTCAAAATGCACATTATCAAAGCAAAAAAATTCGCTACAATTACACCAGCTTAACTAGTCCAAATTCAGTCTTTGATTTTGATACAAATACAAGCGAAAGTACACTATTGAAAGAAGAATTAGTCCTTGGCACCTTTGATCGAAATAATTATCAGAGTGAACGAATTTGGGTAACGGCTAGAGACAATACACAGATTCCGGTTTCCTTGGTTTATAAAAAGGAATTCAAACCCAATGGAAAAAACCCATTGCTCTTATATGCCTATGGTTCTTACGGACATAGCATAGACCCTTATTTTTCGAGCAGTCGACTTTCTTTATTAGACCGAGGTTTCAGTTTTGCGATTGCGCATGTACGAGGTGGGCAAGAAATGGGAAGACATTGGTATGAGGAGGGCAAGATGATGAAAAAGAAAAATACATTTTATGATTTCATCGACTGTTCCCAATTTTTAATTCAGCATAAGTATGTGGCTCCTGATGCCTTATTTGCTCAAGGGGGCTCAGCAGGAGGAATGTTGATGGGAGGCATTTGTAATATGGCACCAGAGTTATACAAAGGAGTCATTGCAGCGGTCCCTTTTGTAGATGTTGTTACGACCATGTTAGACGAAAGTATTCCTTTGACCACAGGTGAGTGGGAAGAATGGGGAAATCCCAAAAACGAAGAACATTATCATTACATGAAATCGTATTCGCCTTATGATAATGTAACAGCAAAAAATTACCCTAATCTATTAGTTACAACAGGTTTGCATGATTCTCAGGTACAATATTGGGAACCCGCCAAGTGGGTTGCAAAATTAAGAAAATTAAAAACAGACAACAACCTACTATTACTTGATTGCGACATGACAGCTGGACATGGGGGTGCATCAGGTAGATTCAATCGATTTAAAGATATAGCAAAGGAGTATGCTTTCTTGATAGGATTGGTTAATTAACATAAATAACGATAATCAATTACCAAATAACCTTCACATTGTTGATATCCCAAAAAAAATCGGACACATTTCAAGTAAAAAAAATACAAAAAAATATGAGATTATTTTGGTTTTCTGACAAATAAGTGTGATTTTTGAAATCTATTGTAATATTATAATGATATTATAGTATTTTAATAAGTAACAAATTTAATCAAGAAAGGAGGTTAACTAAAAACTATTCAATTACAGAATTATCAATTTTTCACATTTTTTATCAAAACAAAATTTTATGAAAAACAAATTACTAACTCAATTAACGAGTGTATTTGCAATCACGGCTCTATTTTTGTGGAGTCATGCGGCAGTCGCTCAAAGTAAAAAGATTACAGGTAAAGTCGTTGCTGCAAAAGATGGCGATGGCATTCCTGGTGCTTCGGTTATCGTTAAAGGTTCTAAAACGGGTGTTGCATCCGATGCAAACGGTAACTTCTCTATTGCTGTAACAGATGGAAACAGCATTTTATCCGTTTCTTCAGTAGGATTTGCTTCGCAAGACGTTAAAGTTGGAAGCCAAACTTCTATCACTGTACGTTTAGCAGAAGAAACTTCTACATTAAACGAAGTTGTTGTAACAGGTTACGGTTCTCAATCTAAAAGAGAAATCACTGGTGCGGTAACTACTGTTCAAGCGAAAGATTTACAATCTGTTCCAGCTACTACATTTGCTCAACAATTACAAGGTCGTGCTTCTGGTGTGACTATCGTAAACGATGCAACTCCAGGTGGTAACGCAACAGTACGTATTCGCGGTTTTGGTACAATTGGTAACAATGATCCATTGTTCATCATTGACGGTACTCCTACAGAAAACCAAGGTAACTTGAACCCGAACGATATCGAGACTATCCAAATTTTGAAAGATGCTTCTGCTTCTTCTATCTATGGTTCTCGTGCAGCGAATGGTGTTGTTATCATCACAACTAAAAAAGGTAAAACAGGTGCACCGAAAATCTCTTTCAATGCATACTATGGTACTCAAAAAGTTGCTAATGATGTTCAATCATTAAATGCAAAAGAATTAGGTCAATACTTATACTTAGCTGATAAATATGCTGGAAAAACTCCTTCTCACGGACAATATACATTTGGTTCTAATGGAGAAGTTTCTATTCCAGATTACGTTTTCCCATCTGCTGGAAAAGCAGGTTCTGCTGGTGTAGATCCAAAATTATACTCTTTAACTCCTGACAATATCTATGCGATCACAAAATCTGCAGATACATATTGGTGGGGAGCTTTGACGCAAACAGCACCTATTCAAAACTACCAATTAAGCGCAACTGGTGGTACTGAAAACAGTAAATATGCTTTATCATTAGGTATGTTTAGTCAAGATGGTGTGGTTAAATTCATCGGTTATGATCGTTATACATTACGTTCAAACACTGAATTTTCTGCGATCAACAAAAGATTACGTGTAGGTGAAAACTTCACAATGGCGGTAGATAACCGTAAAGGTGGTTTCAGTAATAACGAAGAGCAAAATGCTGTTTCTGGTTCTTACAAGCACCATCCATTATTACCTATCTATGACATCGCTGGCAACTTTGCTGGTAGCCGTGGAGCTAACTTAGGTAATAACTCTAACCCTTATGCTACTTTGGCTCGTGAGGCTGACAACAGACGTTATAGCATGAGAGCGTTCGGTAACGTATTCGCTGAATTCGACATCGTTCCAGGTATTACAGCTAAAACTAGTTTTGGGGTTGACATCACTACAAGTAATGGTAAATACTTAGGACGTGCTAATCCAGAGTACATTGAAGGTAGCTTCAACAATGGATCTACTTCAACTACTAGCTATGATTACCAATGGGTATGGCAAAACACTGTTTCATACAGCAAAACTTTCAATGATATTCATAAAGTAGATGCTTATGTGGGTGTGGAAGCAATCAAGCAATTTGGAGAGTATTTCCAAGCAGGTCGTAATGGTTATGCTTTCGAAATTCCTTCTATCATGGGTTATTTAGATTTAGGAGATCCTACTAAAGTTTCAAACAGCGGTAGCGTAGGAAGTGATTACACTTTATCTTCTCAATTTGGTAAATTCAACTATGCATACGGCGACAAATATTTAGTTCAAGCAATTGTTAGAAATGACGCTTCTTCTAGATTCTTATCTGCTTCTCGTAATGCACTTTTCCCTGCATTCTCTTTAGGATGGCGTTTATCAGAAGAAAGCTTCATGAAAGATCAACTTTCTTTTGTTAATGACTTAAAATTACGTTTCGGATGGGGTAAAACAGGTAACCAAAAAATTGGTAATTACAATGCGTATACTACCTACCGTGCGGACATTTTCCACGCTGGTTACCCAATCGATGGTTCTCAAACTACTCCAGCAATTGGTTATGATGCGAACGCATTCGGAAATCCAAACGCGAAATGGGAAACTACTACTTCAACTAACTTCGGTTTAGATGCGGCTTTATTAGACAATCACTTAACTTTAGAAGTTGACGTTTGGAATCGTGTAACATCAGATATGTTATTTACAACTCCAATTACTTTTGCTGCAGGTGATGCAAGAGCTCCAGCATTCAACGTAGGTCAAATGACTAACAAAGGGGTTGACTTAGGAATTAGCTACAAAAATTCAGTAGGAGATTTACGTTACACTATTTCAGGTAACTTATCAACTTACAAAAATACAGTAGATAAATTAGATGCATCTCCAAATACTCGTTATTTCGGATATGGTTCTCGTGTTCCTGCTGTAACTTTGACTCAAGCTGGATTACCAGTTTCTTCATTCTACGGATACAAAGTTTTAGGTATTTTCCAATCAGATGCTGAAGCAAAAGCTTGGGCTCCTTATGAGGATTACAACAAAGCTGGTAAGTTCAAATATGCTGATATCAATGGTGATGGAAAAATCACAGATGCTGACCGTACAATCATCGGTTCACCACACCCAGATTTCACTTATGGTTTGAACTTGAATTTAGGATACAAAGCATTTGAATTAACTGTATTTGCAAACGGATCTCAAGGTAACTCGATCTTCAACTATACTCGTTATTTCTCTGATTTCAATACTTTCCAAGGTAACCGTTCTAAGCGTGCATTATATGAAGCTTGGCAACCAAGTAACCCTAGCGGTACTGTACCTATCATGGATGCGAATGACCAAGTATCAAGCCGTCCTTCAAGCTATTTCTTAGAAGATGGTTCATACTTACGTATCAAGAATGTTCAATTAACTTATAATTTACCTCGTTCTATCGGTAAGAAATTTGGTTTAGACAATGCTCAAATTTATGTACAAGCACAAAATTTAGCTACGTTTACGAAGTATTCAGGACTTAACCCTGAAATCCAAACTGGTGCTGATAATACAATTGGTTTTGATGGTGGTTATATGCCAGTATCTAGAACTTTCATCTTAGGTGTTAACCTTGGATTTTAATTTGTAATTCTTTAGAATACAGATAATTATAAAGTTTGAACATTGTAAATTTTTAATAAAAATAGAAATATGAAACGCAATAATATTTTAAAAATGTTCTTGTCAGCTGGTTTCGTTTTAGGAATTGCTACTGCATGTAGTGATGAATTCTTAACTCGTCAGCCGCAAGCTCAATATAGCCCATCAGCCTTACAAACGGCTAAGGGTGTTGAAGGCGTACTTTTAGGTGCTTATGCCATGCTTGATGGTCAAGGTTTAGATGACCAAGCTCCTTGGGAGAACGATATCCAAAACTGGGTATTCGGTGGTTTAACTTCGGATGATGCTTACAAAGGAACGGACGCCGGTGACCAACCGGAAGAATCTTTCTTAGAGAAGTGGGATTTCCAAGCAACGAATGGACACATCAAGAACAAATACAGAGGTTTGTTCAAAGGTGTTGCTCGTGCAAATGATGCAATCAATACATTAAAAGCTGTAAAAGATATTTCAGCTGAAAGAGCAACTCAAATCAAAGCGGAGGCTCAATTCTTGAGAGCGTTGTTTCACTTCGAGGCTAAGAAAATGTTCAAAAACATTCCTTACATCGATGAGACTATCTATAACTTGAATGACCTTGAGTCAACTAAAGTTCCAGTTAACCCACAAGCTTGGGCTAAAATTGAAGCTGATTTGACTGCTGCTGCTGCTGTATTACCAGATAAGCAAGCTCAAGTAGGTCGTCCAACAAAATGGGCTGCTAAAGCTTTATTAGCAAAAGCTAAAATGTTCCAAGGTTGGAATATTTCAACAGGTGCTGCTAATGCAACTAAATTAACAGAAGCAAAAGCAATTTTAGAAGAAATCGTTAACAGTGGTAAATTCAAATTGGTAGATCTTTACAGAGATAACCACGATGCTAGCACTCGTAACAATGCTGAGTCTATCTTTGAAATTCAGTACGCTTCTTCTTCTGCTAACGCAGATGCTGCTAACGCAGGTGTGGGTCTTGCTCACCCTTACGCTTCACCTTGGGGATGTTGTGGTTTCTACCAACCGTCTCAAAACTTGGTTAACGCTTTCAAAACTGAAAACGGATTACCAATGTTGGATACATTCAATAATAGCGATGTAACTAATGACCAAGGTAAAAAATTAGAAGATGCTTATACTCCTTATACAGGTGAATTAGACCCACGTTTAGACCATACCGTTGGTCGTAGAGGTATCTTATTTATCGACTATAAAATTCACAATGTGGATTTCATCCGTGACCAAACTTATGCGGGTCCTTACTCACCTAAGAAACACATTCCTTCTAAAGCATTTACAGGAATCAACGGTTGGGGTAACTTAACTTCAAACAACTATAGAATGTTGCGTTATAGCATGGTTTTATTATGGTTGGCTGAGTGTGAAGTAGAAATCGGAAGCTTAGAGAAAGCTCGTGCTTTGGTTAATCAAATCAGAACTCGTGCAGCTAATCCAGATGGATTTGTTCAAAAAGCTGTTCAAGGTGCTACTCGTGACGCTTATACCTTGGTATTTGACGGAAACGGAAAACCAGTTCCAGCGGCTAATTATGTAATCAATAACTACACTGGAGCTTGGACTGACAAAGATGTTGCTCGTAAAGCTGTTCGTTTCGAAACTCGTTTAGAGTTCGGTATGGAAGGTCACCGTTTCTTTGACTTACAAAGATGGGGAGTTTCAGCTGAGGTGTTGAACAAATACAATGCTGTTGAAGCTACTAAGCGTGTGTACAAAAAAGGTGCTAACTTCGTAAAAGGTAAGCACGAGTTCTTCCCACTTCCTCAAGAGGCAATTGACCGTTCTGAGAAAGATGGAAAAGCAACTTTAGAGCAAGATCCTTCTTACAAATAGTAAACAGGAAAATATTCTAATTTTTAAAAGAACAGAGATGGCAAATGTCGTCTCTGTTCTTTTTTTTAGCTATTTTTATAAAAATTTCACCAAAGCATTTATGAATATCAAATCTACCCTTGCAAGTATATTCACTATTTCAAGTATTCTAATTTTTATAAGCTGTCAATCAGAGGAAAACACACTTTTCACTGAATTAGACCCGGCTGAAACAGGAATCCAATTCTCCAATCGGATTACTGAAAATGACACCATGAATATTTTAACTTTTGAATATGTCTACAATGGCGGAGGCGTTGCATTAGGAGATTTCAATAATGATAATAAGGTGGATATCTATTTTACAGGTAACCAGGTAGAAAATAAATTATACCTCAATCAAGGTGTAGGTAAAAACAATCAATTAAATTTCAAAGATGTAACCAATGAATCCCACACAAATGGTGAAGGTCAATGGAACTCGGGTGTAACTTTAGTTGACATTAATAACGACAATCTTTTAGACATTTACGTGTGCTCGACGGTGAAAAAAGTAGCAAAAGAAAGAGCCAACATCTTATACGTCAATCAAGGGATTGACAAAAACGGAATACCTAGCTTTAAAAATTTAGCAGAAGAATATGGCATTGCAGATACAACGCATTCTACCAATGCCAATTTCTTTGATTACGATAATGATGGCGATTTAGATCTTTATGTCATTGTAGATGAAATGGCAGACATACATTATCCCAATATGTATCATCCGAAAATCATCGATGGCTCATCTCGATTAACCGATCGACTTTACCGAAACGATTATGACCCAAAAACAAAACATGCTCATTTTAAGGATGTTTCCAAAGAAGAAGGAATATTGATTGAAGGTTTTGGTTTGGGAGTCAATATTACTGATATTAATCAAGATGGCTGGAAAGACATTTATGTAACCAATGATTATTTAAGCAACGACTTACTATATATCAACCAACATAAAAATGGAAAACATACTGGATTCCAAGATCAAGCTCCCTCCTATTTTAAGCACACATCGCATTCAGCCATGGGCAATGATGTCAATGACATCAATAACGATGGATTAGTGGATATCATAGCGGTAGACATGATGGCGGCAGATAATTACCGCAAGAAAATGTTAACCATGGCCAATAATTATCAGACCTACCAAAACAATGATAAATATGGCTATACCTTTCAATTTCCAAGAAATACGTTGCAATTAAATAGAGGGAAGGATCCTAAAACAGGAATTCCAGCCTTTAGTGAAATTGGTTTATTTGCTGGTGTAGCAGAAACAGATTGGAGCTGGACACCCATGGTGACAGATTTCGACAATGATGGTCTAAGAGACATTATTATTACCAATGGATTCCCAAAAGATATCACCGAACAAGATTTCATGGTTTACAGAGCAGAAAAGGGGAATTTTGCTGAACCACAATTTCTCTTGGACATGATTTCGTCTGTTAAAATCCCGAATTTCGCATTTAAAAATAATGGTAATTTAGGTTTTGACGATGTATCCAAAAAATGGGGTATCAAAAAACCAAGTTTTTCAAATGGTGCTGCATACGCAGATTTAGACAATGATGGAGATTTGGATTATGTAGTAAATAACATTGATGATTCAGCATCAGTTTACAGAAACAATGCCATACAAATAGCCCCTGAAAAAAGTCACTTCTTACGAGTAAAATTAAAAGGTTCTGGGCAAAACATGCAAGGCCTTGGTGCTACCCTAGAAATTAAATATGGAAAAGATCAAAAGCAATTTTACGAATATAATCCATACAGAGGCTATTTGTCGACTGTTGAAAGTATCGCTCATTTTGGTTTAGGAGACATTCAAAAAATAAATGAGTTGAAGGTCAATTGGCCAAATGGTAAAACACAAATCATGCGCAATATTCCTTCGAATCAATTGATTACTTTGGAAGAAAAAAATGCTCAATTTGTACAAAAGACCGAAAAGGCGACAAACACTTTATTTACTGATATCTCAGAGCAACTAAATATTCCCTACGTGCATATTGAAGACGATATCATCGATTTCAATAATCAAAAATTACTGCCTCACAAATTCTCCCAACAAGGTCCATGCTTGGCTGTTGGAGATATCAATGGTGATCAATTAGAAGATGTTTTTATTGGAGGATCGACGAGGCATTCAGGCCAATTTTTGATTCAGGATAAATCAGGAAAATTCCATTCCAAAGATTTGGTTAAAATAGAAAATGGCTACTCTAAGACCCAAGAGGATATGGGTTCCTTGTTGTTTGACATTGAAAATGATGGTGATTTAGACCTTTATCTTGTTAGTGGCAGCAATGAATTACCCTTGATGGATCCTGGCTATCAGGATAGAATTTATTTGAATGATGGCAAAGGAAATTTCACAGAAAATAAAACTATTTTACCTGCTTTCACCAAAAGCGGCTCATGTGTTAAAGCTACCGACTTTGACCACGACGGTGATTTAGATTTGTTCATAGGTAACAGAGTGGAACCAGGTTTTTATCCAAAACCTGTTAGTAGTTATATTCTTAGAAATGAATCACCTCGATTAAAATTCACAGATGTTACTGCCAAAGTAGCACCGGAACTTTCCAATATCGGATTAATTTGTGATGCTATTTGGTCAGATTTTGACAATGACGGTTGGCAAGATTTAATCTTAGCAGGGGAATGGATGCCTATACAGATGTTTAAAAATAAAGGGGGCAAATTGACTTCTATTACCAAAGAAACAGGAATTGAGCACAAAATGGGCTGGTGGAATAGTATTACTGCTGGCGATTTCGACAATGATGGTGATATGGATTATGTGGCTGGTAACTTAGGTCAAAACACTTTACATAGAGCTAGCGACAAAACTCCTGCGAAAATATACTCAGCGGATTTCAATGGAGATGGCACCTATGATGCCATTCCTACTATTTTCTTCAAAGATCAAGAGGGAAATAAAAAAGAGTACCCATTTAACACAAGAGATGATTTAACCAAACAATTTATTCAAACAAGAAAACGATTCGATACATTCGCAAAATATGCGGTAGCAAGCATTTCAGACGTATTAACTGCGGAAGAATTAAAAAAAGCGATGATATTAGAAGCGAATTGGATGAACTCAAGTTACATTGAAAACATGGGTGGTGGAAAATTCCGAATTTTTGCTTTGCCACGTTTAGCGCAAATTGCTCCTGTTTTGGCTATACAAGTACAGGATTTTGATGAAGATGGAAACTTGGATATGGTCATTAGTGGAAATGATTATGGCAATGAAATCAGCACAGGTAGATTGGATGCTTCCAAAGGATTATTGTTAAAAGGGAATGGGCAAGGTAAGTTTAGAGAAATTGCCTTGACGAAAAGTGGAATTAACATGGATGGCGACAGTAAAGCCTTGGTCAAAATCAAATCAAGCAATGGCGCTCTCCTATTAATGAATTCTCAAAACCTAGGTAAATTAAAAACTTATCAATTGAACAAATCGGTCAAAGATATTTTAATCAATAACAATGAGTTTTCTGCCTTATTAACGCTAAAAAATGGCAAAAAAAGAAAAGAAGAATTCCCAATGGGAACAACCTATATGTCTCAAAATGGCCAGAGGCTTTGGTTGAATTCAAGTATTTCAAATATTAAAATCACAAATCAAAAACAACAAATTACTAGAACGATAGCCAACTAATATTTATGCGTTTTTGTTAAAGCTATGCATCCATTTGACCCAAAATCTATCATTTCATCTCTCCCAGAACAACCGGGTGTTTATCGATATTTTGATGAAAATGATGCATTGCTCTATATTGGTAAAGCTAAAAATCTAAAAAATAGAATTTCTAGCTATTTCGTCAATGGGCGAAACCATGACTCAAAAACAAGGCGACTTGTTCAACAAATTAGACGGGTAGAATTCACGATCGTACACTCCGAATTTGATGCTTTATTGCTGGAAAACACCCTAATTAAACAATTTCAGCCCAAGTATAATATTCTACTAAGAGACGACAAAACCTATCCTTTTATTTGCCTTACAAAAGAAAGATTCCCCAGATTAATTACATCTCGCAGAATTGACCATTCGATTGGATATTTTTTTGGCCCATTTGCCAACCCAAAATCCATGAATGCTTTATTGGAAATGCTGCATCAACTATTTCCTTTACGAACCTGCACATTTGCCTTAAAAAAAGAAGCCATTGAGCAAGGTAAATTCAAAGTTTGTCTAGAATACCACATAGGTAATTGCAAAGGCCCCTGCGAAGGCCTTCAACAAGAAACCGAATATTTGGAATACATTGATCAAATCAGCCAAATACTAAAAGGAAACTATCAAAAACCCAAGCAATTCTTTTTTGACCAAATGCAAAAATCGGCTGCCAACTTAGCCTTTGAAGCAGCCCAAGAATGGAAAGAAAAATGGGAAATTCTTGAAAATTACCAAGCAAAATCAACGGTTGTAAATCCTGCCATTCATAATGTAGATGTATTTTCTATGGTTGCAGATGATCAATTGGCTTACATTAATTTCATGAAAGTCATCAATGGAACCATCACTCAATCGCAAACTTGGGAGGTAAAAAAGAAACTAAACGAAGAAGAAGCCGACCTTTTAACCATGATGATTTGGGAAAAAAGAGAACAATTTCAGAGCGAGGCAAAAGAAATTATTACCAATATTCCTATGGAAATTGAATTCCAAGGCGTTAAAAATACAATACCACAATTGGGCGACAAGAAAAAACTATTGGATATGTCGCTAAAAAACGTTTTGTACTTTAGAAAAGAAAAAGCAGATAAAAAAGCAGCAGAGGAAAGTGGTGGAGACAAAAAAATGCGAGTCATGCTAACTTTGAAAAACGATTTGCGCTTAAGTACGCTACCAAAACACATCGAGTGTTTTGACAATTCAAATTTGCAAGGAACTAATCCCGTTTCGGCCATGGTATGTTTTATGAATGCCGTTCCTTCAAAAAAAGAATATCGATTATTTACTCCCAAAACTGTAGAAGGCCCGAACGATTTTGCAACAATGTATGAGGTCATTACAAGAAGGTATTCACGCTTAATCGAAGAAGAGGCCGACTTGCCTGACTTAATCATTGTAGACGGAGGAAAAGGACAATTGAGCGCGGCCTGTGATGCATTAAAGGCCATTCGTTTATATGGTCAAGTACCTATCATTGGTATCGCTAAACGTTTAGAAGAAATTTATTTCCCAGAAGATAGCCTACCACTGTACATCGATAAAAAATCTGAATCCTTAAAATTGATACAACAATTAAGGGACGAAGCCCATAGATTTGGAATTACAGCCCACAGAAATAAAAGAAGCAAAAATTTCTTGGTCAGCCAATTGGAAGAATTGGATGGAATTGGAAAACTTACTGCTCAAAAATTAATGAAGGAATTTGGCAGCATCAAAAGAATGAATGAAATTCCTATCGAAGATTTAGAAAAAATTTTAGGCAAAATGAAAGCCCTAAAATTAAAAAATCAATTAAAAAATTGGATGGGATAATATTTTTACCTCTTACCTATTACCTTTCACCTATTACCTATTACCTACTACCTCTTACCTATTACCTCTTACCTATTACCTCTTACCTATTACCTATTACCTTTCACCAAACCTCAAACATCCACATTTTTATACATCCGATACATCTGTAAAATCATAGCCAAAGCTATGGCCATTTCACAAACTCCTACCACCAATACGAAAATAGCCATCAATAAACCTTGATTGGCTTCATCATTTCTTGAAAAAGCAATTAAGTTCAAATTCGCGGCATTGAGCATTAACTCAATTCCCATCAATATAAATATGGTGTTTTTTTTGAGTAAAATCATTGCAATCCCTATGGAAAAAAGTAGTGCACTCAAGCCCAAAAAGCAAATCAAGGGTATCTCATTCATGATTCTTTGCGATATAAGTAGCACCAACTAAGGCAATTAATAAAAAAACACCCGCTAACTCGAAAGGAAAAGAATAAGTTGTTAATAATTCTATACCTACCGAGCGCAGTTTAGAAGAATTTTGAACAGGTATATTCTTGCTAAAATCCAACTTTGTAAAAAGCCAAATCAATCCTAAAAAACTAGTTAATCCGATAGAAAAAGCCCAAAATTTACCTGAATGTTGAGTCCATAAATCATTGGATTGGGATGTTTGATGTCCTCCTTGATTGGTTAACATGATACCAAACAACAGCAAAATCATAACTCCACCCACATAAATCATTAAATGTGAAACTGCCAATACATCCGCATAAGCAAGCACATAAACCCCTGCCAAACCCAACATACACAGAAACATTGCCAAAGCTGCATGCAATAAATTCTTTGTAAACAACATATACAAAGCACTTCCTCCAGTCAAAATGGACAAAAATAGAAACGATAAAGTCAAAGGATTTATCATGTTTATTCTGCTTCGGGATTTGGTTTTTTAGGCTTAAAACTTGGCTTAAAAGCAGGTTTTGGCTTAACTGGCTCTTCTTTCACTTCTTGATTTTCCTCAGGTTTTACCCCTACCACCTTTGCCTTGAAACTTGGCTTGAAAGCAGGTTTTGGCTTTGGTTCAGCATCTACTAAAGGTTTTTCAATTTCAGCACTTTTACCCGCTGCCTTCATTGCCTCTTTTTCTGCGACAAATTGCTCATATAATCGCTTCTTTTCTTCGGCTTCCTCTGCACTTAAATTAGCAAAAGAGAAATTATGTGTAGTGATATCAAATGTTGCAAAATCATATTCTGACGTCATTGTCAAACATTCAGTTGGGCAAACCGTTGTACACAATCCACAAAAACAACATTTTGCCATATCAATATCAAACTTGGCAGCATACAATCGAATGGGTGATCCATCTGAAGTATATCCAACCAATTCAGTAGCTTTGATAGGTTCAATATCAATACAATCTACTGGACAAACCTTAACACATTTGTCACAAACGATGCAATCATCCATTTCATTATGAAGTTGATACCTTCCATTTACAGGGGCAGGCACTTCAATATGAGGGTATTGACTAGTAAAAATTCCTGTACTTTCAATAAAATAATTGGGGTCTTGAATGTTTTGAATCTTACGACTTCTTCTCGCATCCAAAAGATGTTTCCAAGTTAGTCCCATACCTTTTTTGGTACTAGAAATAGCATCAAAAATCGACTGGAAATAAGATTGTATTGCTGACATCTTAGAAATAAATGGCTGGATAGGTAGTAGGATCAGATTCTCGCATTATTTCATACACTTTATCCACAACGTTCTCTACATTCGGTTTTGAGAAATAATCTCCATCAGAACTATATGCAGGTCTATGTGGCGCAGCAGCCAAACATTCTGCCGGACTATCTAACCAAGAAAAAGCGCCTTGTTTATCCAACACTTCTTGCATCATATAAGCACTCGCGCCACCCGGCATATCTTCATCCGCAAACAATACCCGATGCGTTTTTTGGATCGATTGTAGAATACTTTGGGGGCGATCAAAAGGTAACAAGGTTTGGACATCAATCACTTCAACTGAAATCCCCATTTCAGATAACTGATCTGCCGCTTCCATCACAATTCGACACATCGAACCATAAGTTACCACTGTAATATCATTCCCTTCTCGTAAAACTTCTGGTACTCCCAATGCTACTTTGATTTCTTCCAAATTATTAGGCATTGGCTCTTTCAAACGGTAACCATTCAAACATTCAATCACAATTCCTGGATCATCCCCCTCTAATAAAGTACGATACATTCCTGCCGCTTGTGTCATGTTTCTAGGTACACAAAAATGCATCCCTCTCAATCCATTGATCAGTGTCCCCATTGGACTACCCGAATGCCAAATCCCCTCCAATCGATGTCCTCGAGTCCTAACTATCATCGGGGCTTTTTGACCACCTGCTGTTCGATAATGCAAACAAGCTAAATCATCCGACAATAACTGAAAAGGATAAAATATATAATCCAAATATTGAATTTCAACAATTGGCTTCAAACCTCTCATGGCAGCACCTATTCCCTGCCCCACGATGGTCATTTCGCGAATTCCAGTGTCTGTAATCTTTAGTTCACCAAACTTTTCTTGCAAACCAGCCAATGTTTGATTAACATCTCCAATTTTACCCACATCCTCCCCTAAAATAAATACTCTAGGGTCTTCTAGAAACTTAGAAAAACTCTTATTTAAAATTTCCCTACCGTCTACTAAAACAGGATCCTTTTCATAAGTTGGAGAAATAGGTGATATTTTCAAAGGCGAGGAAGTAGATTCACTTAATTGATGTGAACTAAATCTTCTTCTATTTTTATGTTCCAACTCTGCCAGCCATTTTCTCAATAATTTTACGGCAGGACCTTGATAAAATCTAAATGCTCTCAAAGTCTTTCTTCCTGCACGTACTAAATCACTAAAAATCGGATAAGGCAATTGCTTTAATTCATCAATGATAGGCTGTAGAATAGTGGGCTCATTCGTTGAATCTATTAAATTTTGGGCAATTCTTAAAAATCCTTGGCGATCAAAATCAATGGAAGTCATGTAAGCACTAAATGCTTCTTTTTGATATTTTCTTGCCAATAATTTCGCTTCACTATCAATAGAATTCAAGGTTTCTTCATCTGAAAAACCTTGGTCTAAAATCCATTTTCTAAATAATAAATTACAATCTGCCTCTTGTTCCCAAGCCAAACGTTCTTGAGATTTATATCTTTCATGCGAACCTGAAGCTGAATGACCTTGCGGTTGAGTGCATTCAATAACATGGACCAAGCATGGCACAAATTCTTCTCTAGCTAAATTAGCAGCACGCTGATAGGCTGCTATCAGACCTGGATAATCCCAAGCTTTTGCTTGAATTATTTCCAAACCTTTTTTATCTCCACTACGTTGAAATCCAGCTAAAGCCTCAGAAATAGAGGACTTTGTTGTCTGGTATTCTATGGGAACTGAAATTCCATATCCATCATCCCAAACCGAAAAAACAACAGGAATTTGTAAGACCCCAGCCGCATTGATACTTTCTAAAAACATTCCTTCAGACGTAGAAGCATCTCCAATGGAAGTAAAACAAACTTCCTTACCATCTTTAGAGAAACCTGATTTGTAGGGCGTTAAATCACTGTTTTTTTGATACAATTTAGATGCATAAGCTATCCCCAAGGCCCTTGGAATTTGTCCTGCCGTGGATGATACCCCTGCAATTGAATTTAATCGATTGGTTTGATCCACCCAATCACCATTCTCGTCCAACAAGCGAGTTGCATGGTGATTATTCATTTGACGTCCCCCGGAATGAGGATCAAATTGAATATCAGGATGGCCATATAATTGAGCAAAATACTGTGGCCAAGTCATATCGCCATTGGCAGCAGCAACTGTTTGATCTCTGTAATATCCAGAAAAATAATCCCCCAAACGCATGGAATTCGCCAAAGCAATTTGACATAACTCCTTCCCATCTCCGTAAATACCAAATTTTGCTCTCCCAGAAAAAACCTCTTTTCTAACTAGTAAACTGCATTGCCTACTAATTACTGCCAAACGATAGTCCTCTAAAACCTTCTTGGGGTCAAAAGATATTTCAGGCTGAGAAAATTGTACTTGTTGAAGATTGAACAAAGGCTTGATAAATAAATTTTAACGTAAAAATACAACAAAATACTTGTGAGTCAAATAACCTAGCGCTAACTTATTATTTAAAAAAGAGTTAAAATACTTTGTCTAATCTATACTTTATTTTAGCTTTGTTTTCATTTTAAAATCATTTAACAATTTATATCATAACCATGAAAAAACTAATTGCCTTATTCGCACTAATTTTAGGATTCGCATTCCAATCAAATGCTCAAGGAGGTACAATCAAATTCAAAACTGAAAAACATGATTTCGGTAAAGTATCTGAAGGAACTCAAGCTAGCTATACATTTGAATTTACCAACACAGGAACAACTCCAGTTGTAATTTCTAATGTTCAACCTTCATGTGGTTGCACGACTCCTGAATGGACTCGCGAGCCAATTATGCCTGGTAAAACAGGAAAAGTTACAGCATCATATAACTCTACAGGAAGACCAGGACCATTCAACAAAACGATCACGGTTGTTAACAATGGTGCCGTTTCTCAAATCGTTTTGGGTATCCAAGGGGTAGTAGAAGCGAAGAAATAGAGAAGAGAGGAAAGAGGAAAGAGGAAAGAGAAGAGAGAAAAGTGTTGATTTATACATCTCCACTTTTCTCTTTTTTTATGTCCTAATTATACTAAATTTAGTTATTAGTTATCAATTATTAGTTTCCTCTCTTCTCTTTCCTCTCTTCTCTTTCCTCTCTCCTCTCTCCACAAAACCTAATCCCTATTTCTCAAATCAGGAGACAAAGAATTTATCCACTTAGCGATTTTCAATACATCCTTCGCAGGCACATGACTCATAGGTGCCATTTCAGTAGCATATTCTGGCCAATTCTGAGGTTTTGGTCGGTAAACTAAATCCAAAATTTGTTTTTCAGTATACTTTCGCTTTGCAATTTCTTGGTAAGCAGGACCTACAAGTTTCTTATCTTTGGCATGACATGCCAAACAAGTATGTTTTTTCAACAATGCCATTACTTCTTCTTCATTAACCAATGATTTACTTCCCTCTTTGGAAGTGGCAATCACACTTTTATTTTCAGAAATAACTACTTTCTCTACGATTGGAGCCGTTTCATTGGAAACAGATAATTTATCTCCACCTGGAATTTGATTCAAAGTATAATAGGCTGTTTCATGCAATAATGATTCTCCAGCAGCATTTAATAATCCAGTTAGTTTAAACTCATGAATAAAATACTGACGAATTCCATCCAAAACCAAACGAACCTTTTTCTTGTCAGAAGAAACCGAAATCGCCTTTATTTTTAAATCTTGTAATTTTACAATGGGACTACCATACTGATGATGATATTCATAAATATAGGATCGAATGGCATAAGACAAAGCTTTTTTAGCAGAATTGACATCAACCTCTTGCGTAAAACTAAATTCAAATCCATCCGGTCTTGCCTCTATCATATTGATTTCAAAAGGGACTTTACCGTTCCAAACCAATCTTTGCAAACCGAAATCATCTTTTCCCGTAGAACCCCAGCCTCTTGAGGTCATACCTACAAACATGCTTCCATCTAATCCAAAACGCTCTCTTAAAATTCCTGATTGAAACCCTTCTCGATAATTGATGCAAAAACCTTGATACACTCCATTCACTTTTTCCAGACCCATTCGCATCACTTTCGATTGACCTTGATCTGCTACGAAATATTGTCCCGGAAATGGGCTAAACTTCCCTTTCGTGGTATCCTGCAAAATATCGGAAGTGGAAATACCCATGATAGCATGAGGAAACCAAACAGCAGGTAATTTTAAATTCTTTACTTTTTTTGTAGCTTCAAACATCGGCTCCGAATTATCAGGAATTTCGTCTAATGTCAACTTGAATGGACTATTAGGCTCTTTCGCCCATTTTAATCCCCCCGGATTCCCTGCAAAATCACCTTTGGCTAAATGAGTGACCCTACCCGAACCAACCCAGTCGCCTTGATTTTCCCCATAAAAAATATCTCCTTCCTGATTCATACTATATCCGGCTGGAGAACGTAACCCTGCGGCATACGGCTCCAGTTTACCGTCTTTAGAAATCTTCACTAACCAACCTCTCCACTTTGCAAATTTCCCTTCTCCAAATCCTACCCAAGCCAAATTCAAGGTAACCCACATATCACCATTTTTATCAATCACAGGTCCATAAGTATATTCATGATAATTACCTGACAATTCAAATTGATAAACAGGTTCATACAAATCAGCCACACCATCACGATCTGTATCACTCACCTTGGTTAACTCGCCCCTTTGTGAACAATAAAAAACCCCATTTTGATAGGCAAGCCCTAAAATTTCATGCATTCCACTTGCGAATCTATGGTAATAGGTTTGATGATTTCCTTTTTGATATGGATTTTCAATGATCCAAATCTCACCACGCCTTGTACTTACTGCAACCCGACCATCTGGCATTGTTGCAATCCCGCCAACTTCCAATTTGATATCGGCTGGTATGGCTAAGGTTTTGATTTCGTAAAAATCTTGTTCGGTCTTTGGATTAGACTTTTGTGCAAATGCTACTAAGTGACTAAAAACCAATAATATAAGTATGTTAAATTTCATTGCTTTAAATTTTACCAAATGATTTGATATGAAAAACTATTACCTTCCACAGGCACTCTGACCTCCTTTTGTTGTTGAGAAGAATTTAAAAGTGTCGATTTTCCACCATTCCACAACACATAATAAGTCATTCCATTTAGCGCTAAATAACCTTTGTCTAATTCAACCACATCTGGACTATTACCAATTACGGCTTCTAAAGATGATTGATCAGGACTAGCTCCAATTAATTTCAATGTTCGAATCAATCCATTTCCTTTTTCATTCGGAACTATCCAATCTTCCAAACGAAGTTTTGCTTGAGCATAATCGTACAAAAATACTGGACGCCCATCCACAATTTTATAACCTTTATAAATCAAATCCGTTGTATTCATGCTATCCGGAAATGCCTGATAACTTTTCACTAGAGGAAATTTGCCATCTAGCACGACTTTTACTCCCATGGGATCTGCCGTTTGAGGCTCTCCTCTACCATCCCACATTTGAGTGGCGTCTAAAAACTTACCTTTCCATACTTGAAGAATGGCTCCTTGTTTCAAGTTATAGCTATAGTGCATACCCGAAGGATCTCCAACATGGATTACATGCGTTTTTTTGACACCTTTATGAAAAGTAAATGAACGCTGCAATATAGGCTCCGAATTGGCTTCCAATATAATTTCGGAAACAGCCTCTTGTTCGGGTAATGATGTCCGCTCATGTAAAGGAATTAAGTGTGAACCCAAACGCTTCACAAAAACACCCAAGGCCTTACCTCCCCAGCCAAAATCTTTGGCATAAATCAATGTAATATGGTGCTTACCAGCCTTTAACATCTTGGATGCACTCACTTTTTGATTATACCAATGTGCCCCATTGTTTAAGGTCTCGCCATCCACAACAAGTTTTCCTGATCCTGTCCAATACGTTTGAAATTCATAATTATCTTCTTCTGGAACCAATAATTCTCCATCAAATTGAATCAAAAAATCGCTTTTCGCTTTGACTAATTTATGAGTCAAGTCTTTCGTTTTTCCTGTATCCAAAGGCTTGTTATCCTTGATTTCTAAATTAGGAAACTTTCCTTCGTAATATCCATAGGTTAAATTTTCTAAACTTACAGACGGTTTGTCAAACGTTTCATACCAAAAATTTTTAAAAGCCACAGGCCCATGATCTCCTTGAATCAATAGGGGCCCTATAGTCGATTCTTTGTCAAATATTGCACCGCGAGTCATCCCTGAAACTTCAATATTTTCATGAATAACAACATCATTTAGTATCACTTTTTTGAAAAGAGCATTTTGAATTTTCTTTCCTGTTGCATCAAAACGAGGAGCCTGAAAATCGATTTCAATGGTTTGCCATAATCCAGGTGCGCGGCAAGCATTTTGACGAGGAGCAAAACCTTCATATCCTTCATTTCCTTTTCCCCTAGATTCATCCCATCGCTCATATATTCCA
>JBJTNH010000107.1:0-13009 GCA_046073945.1 Aquirufa sp.
TCGCGATTTCTGAACATAAACGTCCTAAAACTTGATTTTCAGCATCTACCACCACCCAGTCTTTCTGAACTGTAGCCTTGTTGGCAGAGACGGTTTTGTAACTTAAAGTATCCACTATAGTATTGTTTAACTGTTGAATTAATCTTTTTAAGATGACGGAATGATTCTTAAAAACATTAATTATGACCTATTTTGCAACTAAACGGGCATTCAATCGAAAAATGGGAGTGCAAATTTATACAATCAAGTACAATTTTGCAAGTGTCTTTCAAGAATATTTTCGTTTATGTCAAATAAAAAAGGGGCAATCGCCCCTTTTTGACTTTAATCTATTCTTTTGATTATAAATTACTTAAATCAAAGGTGTCCATAAAGGCAGTCGTAAACTTACCTGATTGAAAACCTGGATCATCCATTAGTTTAATATGGAATGGAATTGTTGTTTTAATTCCCTCAATCACAAATTCTTGCAAGGCGCGTTTCATTCTTAATAAAACCTCCTCACGACTTTGTCCTGAAACAATTAATTTTGCAATCATGGAATCATAATTCGGTGGAATGGTGTATCCAGAATAAACATGTGAGTCAATTCTAACTCCATGACCACCCGGTAAATGCAAATTGGTTATTTTTCCCGGTGATGGACGGAAGCCATTTGAAGGATCCTCTGCATTAATTCTGCATTCCAAAGCATATAATTTAGGGAAATAATTTTGCCCACTGATGGCAATTCCTGCTGCAACTTTTATTTGTTCTTTGATTAAATCAAAGTCGGTTACTTCCTCTGTAATTGGATGCTCCACTTGAATTCTCGTATTCATTTCCATGAAATAGAAATCTCCGTTTTTGTCTACTAAGAATTCAATTGTACCCGCACCTTCATATCTAATAGCGCTTGCACCAGCAATGGCAGCTTCTCCCATTTTTTTACGTAGTTCATCAGTCAATGCTGGAGATGGAGTCTCTTCGCATAACTTTTGATGACGTCTTTGAATCGAACAATCACGCTCGGACAAATGGCAAACGGTTCCAAATTTATCTCCAACAACCTGGATTTCTATATGTCTTGGTTCTTCTACGAACTTTTCCATATAAATTCCATCATTTCCAAATGAAGCACTTGCTTCCATCTTCGCATCATCCCACAATTTTCTAAATTCAGATTCTTCGCGAATGATACGCATTCCCTTACCACCACCACCAGCTGTTGCTTTGATAATGACAGGGTATTTAATTTGTTTAGCTAATTCAATAGCATCTTCTACGGTATCTAACAAACCATCAGAACCAGGAATAACAGGAACTCCTGCTTTTTTCATCGTATCTTTGGCCGTCGCTTTATCGCCCATGGCATTGATCATCTCCGCTGAGGCACCAATGAATTTAATTCCATGTTCTGCACAAATTCTTGAAAATTCAGCATTTTCTGATAAAAAGCCATAACCAGGGTGGATGGCATCTGCACCTGTAACTTCCGCAGCGGAAATTAAAGCCTGCATACTTAAATAGGATTGTCTACTTGGAGGAGGTCCAATACAAACAGCTTCATCTGCAAAGCGAACATGCAAGCTTTCTCTATCGGCAGTTGAATATACAGCAACTGTCTTGATGCCCATTTCTTTGCAAGTTCTGATGATACGTAGAGCAATTTCTCCACGATTTGCAATGAGTATTTTTTTAAACATAAGTTCTAAATTAAATTTAATTTAGCCAATTAAGCTTTTTCAACAAGGAAAAGCGGTTGGTCAAATTCTACTGGAGTTGCATTTTCAACTAAAATCTTCACAATTTTACCTGAAACTTCTGAATCAATGTCATTGAATAATTTCATTGCTTCAATCATACAAACTGTTTTTCCAGGTTCAATGGAGCTTCCTACTTCAACGTAGTTATCTTTATCCGGACCCGGCGCACGATAAAATGTACCAATCATTGGTGACTTGATCGTGTAAAGGTTATCTGATACTGGAGTAGCAACAGGTCCTGCTGGTGCTGCAGGTGCTGCCGCTACGGGAGCTTGAGCCGCTGGAGCAGGGGCAGCCGCAACTGTTTGAACTTGAACAGTTGGAGCAACTGCACTGTGTTTTTTGACTGAAACTTTTAAGTCTTCTGTTTCAATACTAACCTCCGCAAGCGGTGATTTTGCGATGTAATCTAATAATCGCTGAATTTCTTTAGTATCCATTCCTTGTAATATTTGTATGAGTGTTTACCTAATGCTTAATGTCTGTGCAAATGTATTAAAAATGCAAGCTATTTGACACGCTCTGCATAAGAATAAGTTCTTGTATCTACTTTAATAATTTCATCTTGCTCAATAAAAATTGGAACAGTAATGGTTGCTCCAGTTTCTACTTTAGCTGGTTTTTTAGGTGAATTGGCTGTATCTCCACGTACACCTGGTTCAGTATAAACTACTTTTAACTCCACAAATGGAGGTAGTTCACATGAAATAGCTTTATCAGTTTCAGTATTGATCAAAATTTCAACTTCTTGACCTTCCTTCATCAAATCAGCCATTTCTACCATGTTTTTATCCAGTAGAATTTGCTCAAATGATTCGTTATCCATGAAATTAAATCCGTACTCATCGCCAAATAAGTATTGGAATTTTCTTCTCTCCACACGTACGGGATAAATTGCAACTCCAGAATTGAAGGTGTTGTCAATCACTTTTCCAGATGTCAATGAACGTAATTTTGTACGAACAAAAGCTGGACCTTTTCCTGGTTTAACGTGTAAAAATTCTACGATGGAATATAGATCATTGTTGTAATTAATAACCATTCCATTTTTAATATCTGCTGTAGTTGCCATTCTTAAAATTAAATTTATTTTGAATTATAAGCCCATTTCAAGTAAGTAGATCCCCAAGTGAAACCTCCACCAAATGCGGCTAAAATTAAATTATCTCCTTTTTTCAATTGTTTTTCGTAATCCCACAAACACAAAGGAATAGTGGCTGCCGTTGTATTTCCATATCGTTGAATGTTCAACATTACTTTTTCTTCTCCAATATTCATTCGGCTGGCGGTAGCATCAATGATTCTTTTATTAGCTTGATGAGGGACTAAAAAGGCAATATCATCTCCAGTTAAATGGTTTCTTTCCATAATTTCTGCAGATACATCAGCCATTCTAGTTACAGCAAATTTGAATACGGATTGACCTTCCTGACGGATATAGTGTAATTTTTGATCGATTGTCTCGTGTGTAGGAGGGTAAGCGCTTCCGCCACCTTTCTGCATTAAACTCTCGCAGCCATCTCCGTCTGATTTTAGGATAAAATCTTGTACACCTAAACCGTCTGTGTTTGGTTCCAAAAGTACAGCGCCTGCACCATCTCCAAATAAAATACAAGTTGTACGATCAGAATAATCTACAATCGCAGACATTTTATCTGCTCCAACAATAACAATTTTTTTAAATCTTCCTGATTCAATAAAGGCTGTTCCTGTTGCTAATGCATTCAAAAAGCCTGAACAAGCCGCAGATAAATCAAAAGATGCTGTAGCTCTAATCCCAACGGATTTGCAAATTAAATTAGCTGAATTAGGGAAAAAATAATCAGGAGTTACTGTTGCACAAATTAACAAATCAATTTCCTCAGGCTTTGTGTTTGTTTTCTCCAACAATCCTTCTACTGCTTTCGCGCCTAAATAAGAGGTGCCTAAGCCTTCTCCTTTTAATATTCTTCTTTCTTTGATACCTGTTCTACTCGTTATCCATTCATCATTGGTATCAACCAATTTTTCTAATTCTTGATTGGTAAGCACATAATCGGGTACGTAACCGTGTACTCCTGTAATGGCTGCACTTATTTTTTGAGTCATGTCTCTCGTTTATTTCAATTATTTATTTTCAATGGATGCCTTAATTTTTTGGCAAACATTGGATTCCACTACTGAAACGGAAAGTTTAATCATATTTAGGATTGCTTTGGGACTAGATGCTCCATGTGCAATAATGACATTTCCATTTATTCCAATGATGGGACTACCACCATAATTTTCGTAATTGGTATTTTCGATAAATTCAGTTGATATTCCTTGGCTTTTCATGATGTTATAAATGGATTCCCCCATTTTTAACATGATATTTCCCGTAAAACCATCTGTTACAATCACATCTGCTTTATTTTGGAAAAAATCTTTTCCTTCAATATTTCCAATAAAATTGATTTTGGGATTGGCTTTTAATAAAGCATGAGTTGCCTGAGAAAGTATAGAGCCTTTTTGCTCTTCTTCTCCGATATTCATTAATCCAACTCGCGGTTGGCTGGAACCCGTTGTTGCTTCGTAATAGACTGAGCCTAAAAGGGCAAATTGATCCAACATTTCGGGCTTACAATCAGCATTGGCACCAATATCCAACATTACTGCATATTTCCCATTGATTTGAGGAACAAATCCCGCAATGGCAGGGCGCTGAATTCCTTCGATTGTTTTTACAGAAAAAAGGGAGCCTACCATCATTGCTCCTGTGTTTCCTGCGGAAGCAAAAACATCTGCTTTACCTTCTTTTAAAAGCGTAAACCCAACTCCGATGCTGGAATTGGGTTTTTGTGATAATGCTCTTGTGGGATGTTCTCCCATTTCAATTACCTGATCTGCTGCAACAATCTGAATTTGATTTCCAGAATAATTACGCTCAGTCAATAATTGTTTTATCGTATTTTCAGGGCCAATGGCAAGAATGGTTACATCTTTCGAAAGACTTTCTATCGCTAAAAGTATTCCGTCAATCACGGCTATTGGGGCATAATCCCCACCCATCACGTCGATTGCTATATTCATCTAATTTCTTTTTAATTACTAAAGCTGTGCGCAAAAATAGTATTAAATTTAGTCAAAAAATAGCATTTTAACGGGATATTTTCGACAAAAGTCAAAAAAGATGTATAAATCTTGATTGGAACTTATTATGATTGAGAAGAATAACCTTCTACGATCATTTTACCTTTGTAAAATAAATTTCCTTCGTGAACGTGTGCACGGTGAAATAAATGAGTTTCGCCAGTTTGGCTATCTACCGCTATTTGCTTTGGAGTTCCAAAATCATGTGAACGTCTTTTATCACGGCGAGTTGTAGAATGTCTTCTTTTAGGATGTGCCATTGTATTATTTGAATTGTATTAGTTCTTACTATTTTCTTTTAATTTTTGTAAAGCTGCCCATCTTGGGTCTACTTCAGCTTCATCTTTTACTTTTTCTTCCAATGTTTCTGTTGAATATAAAAATTCATCTTCTAAAGAATCATCAGTAGGGTTGATGTACCTGGGATGTAACTTTTTCATAGGTACTTGTAAGGCTATGAAATCGTAAATATCCTGCGATAAATCTAATTTAGGCTCTTTTCTGTCAAGCAAAAATAAATTGTCACCTAAATCCTCCGAATGGTCAGAAAACTTATAAATAAGCTTTTCATTGATTCGAATCGGGTATTCAAACTCTTCCAAAGATCGGTCACAAATTAAATTTAAATGGCCTTCTATCTTTAATCGAACTTGAATCATTACTGCCGATTTATCTAATTCAACTTCTGCAGTAAAACTCCCTTTTTTAATCCAATCCTGGTCGATGGCTGCAAAAAAATCATCTGAACCTTCGAAAGTATATTTGTATACTTTGTCCTCTAGGGATATAATAGGTATTTGATAATTCTCTAAAACTTTCATGTACCAGCTTGGGGTAAAAAAGAATGCAAAATTAGGTAATTTTTTTGAAACAGCAAGTAAGGTATTCAAGATTTTAATAAAAACTTACGACCTTTGGAAGATGAAAGCACTGAATGTTTCTTTTAAAATCTATTTTCTAGGGTTTATATGCTTTGAAATACTTTGTTTAAGTTACGCATTGAACTTTTCTAGATTTGATCAGATGCGTTGGATCAACTCTAATCATTCCATTATTTTTGATTATATTTTTCAAGGATTTACTTTTTTAGCTGAAATTTATCTAGCCATCTTCCTGCTTTTATATTTTTTGAAAAAGAGAAAGGAATTCGTGTTTCCTTATTTAATATCCTATTTAACAGCAACTCTAATAACACAAGGCTTAAAACACTTAGTTTTTGCAAACGAATTACGGCCATTTGCTTTTTTTAAAGGGATCGATTACACTTGGCATTTTGTGGATGGCATATTGATGAATGAATACAATAGTTTTCCTTCTGGACATACATCTGCCGCTTGGTTTTTGTTTTTCTGGATTGCCATGCTCAAACCTTCCAAAGCTTGGGCCATTTTTTGTGTCTTTGCTGCCATTGGTGTCGCTTATTCTCGAGTTTACTTGTTTCAGCATTTTCCGATTGATACATCACTAGGCGCACTGATTGGCTTTTTGAGTGCTTCGGTAGCCTATTATCTTTTTTTACCAAACACAAAAAATGTATGATTCAATTTGCTCAAAAACGCCCCATTTTAACTTGGACTCTGATCGCTTTAATGGTCTATTTACCTTTTTTGGGATCAACCCATTTGTTTGATTGGGATGAAGTGAATTTTGCTGAATCTGCCAGAGAAATGATTGTTTCTGGCGATTATTTAACCGTTCAAATCAACTTTCAACCTTTTTGGGAAAAGCCACCTTTATTCATGTGGTTGCAAGCTTTAAGCTTTCAATGCCTAGGTATATTTACGGATCATCCATTAGTGAGTATGGAGTTTGCAGCGCGATTACCCAATGCTTTGGTGGGTTTGCTTACTTTAATTTCTTTGTTTTTAATCGGGAAAAAACATTTTTCTGCTAATTTTGGCCATCTCTGGGCTTTTTCCTATTTGGCAGCAATGACCCCTCACTTATATGCTAGCTCAGGAATCATTGACCCCTTATTTAACCTGTTTATTTTTTTAGGGATCTATTTTTTTATTCGTTTTAAACAACATCCAGAACAATTTATTTGGGTGCTTTTTTCAGGCTTGTCCATCGGTTTAGGGATGTTGACAAAAGGGCCTGTTGCACTGCTTTTGTGGGGTTTAACTTTGCTTGCTTATGCCATATTTCAATGGAAAAATGTCTCAAATCAGTTAGGGCGATTATTTTTAGGGGCATGTATCGCTGGAATTATTTCATTGAGCTTGTTCGTGGGTTGGTATGGCTTAATTGCTTTTAAATTAGGGTTTGGTATCATTCAAGATTTTTTCAATTATCAAATTCGATTATTAACTACTGGAGATGCTGGACATGGACAACCTTTTTATTACCATTTTATTATCTTATTAATTGGTTGTTTTCCAGTTTCAATTTGGGCAGGAGCGAGGTTGTTCCGCAGAAAAAATCATTCAGTAGTGTTAGAAGACAATCAACAAGACTTTTCGAAATGGATGAAAATTTTGTTTTGGGTAGTTTTGATTTTGTTCAGTCTAGTGAAAACCAAAATCATTCATTATTCTTCCATGTGTTGGATTCCTCTCACTTTTGTATCAGCAGAGGTGTTATATGAGTGGCAAAAGGATCTTTGGATTTGGAAAAAATCCTACACGTTTGCAACGCTATTTGTAGGTCTCCTGTTTGCCTTAATTTTATTGCTAATTCCTTTTATTGGATTAAATACAAGCTGGATTGCTCCTAAAATTGCTGATCAATTTGTACAAGGGAATTTATCTGCACCTGTTTATTGGTCAGGAGCTGAATATCTGATTGGAATAATCTTTTTAATATCAATTGTTTATTTATTTGCCAAAAAAGGGGAGGTGACACTTCGCAAAATTTATGGATTGATGGGCGTGTCAATAGCTGTTGTGATGTCTTTATCCGCAGTGCTCTTACCCAAAATAGAAGCTTATACTCAAAGAACCCCCATTGATTTTTACGAATCAAAAGTTGGTCAAAATGTTTATATTGAAACAATGGGATTCAAGTCCTTCGCCCATTTATTGTATTTTCAAAAGCCTGGCAAAGGTCCAAGTGCCCAAGAACTTTTGGAAAAAGGAGCAGGAAGCTCCCCCATCTTTTTTGTATTAAAAGCAGATGCTGAAGATCAATTCAAATATGATTCTCGATTGATTTTGATGAAAGAGGAGAATGGTTTTTTGTTTTACAAGAGAAAGAGATGATTTTTGATGTAAGATGTATGATTTAAGACGTATGATCTAAGATGTAAGATGTAAGATGTATGATGAGTTAAGAAGGTAGATTTCTAGAATTTTCCTTTAAGGATAAATTTTACATTCTTAATTCTAAATTTTTAATTCATCATACAATCTTACATCTTACATCATACATCTATTCAAGTTCCTTCTCCGTAAAGAAAAACGCTCCTTCAATGCCAGCATTTTCATCTGAATCGGAACCATGGATGGCATTGGACTCAAGGGATCTTGCAAAACGTTTTCTGATGGTACCAGCAGCAGCTTGCTCAGGATTGGTGGATCCAATCAAGGTGCGGAAATCTTCCACTGCATTTTCTTTTTCAAGAACCATGGGAATGATGTAATTGGAAGACATATATTCACAAAGACTTTGGTAGAAAGGTCTTTCTTTGTGAACTTGATAAAACATTCCAGCTTCTTCTTTACTCAATTTAACTTTCTTCATAGCCACGATTCGAAAACCAGCTTCTTCTATTTGTTGAATAATTGGTTCAGTAAAGCCGTCAGCGACAGCATCTGGCTTAATCATGGTGAATGTTCTATTTGTAGGCATAATTAATTTTTTCTGCAATTTATCTTTAACTTTGTGAATGCCCAAATTTTAATCGGCGACAATTTTTTTTATGAATTCCATTTCCGCCTTAAAGGCTCAATTACATCCTGGTCAAAAAGTACTAATTACTACCCATTTTAATCCAGATTCAGATGCTATCGGTTCAAGTTTAGCTTGGCAACAGTATTTATTAAAAAAGGGTTTAGACGTACGAGTGGTTGTTCCATCAGCGGTGTCCTCCAATTTGACTTGGATGAATGGTGCTTCTTCAATTTTAAATTTTGAAGAAACGCTGGATAAAATAACCATAGATGCTTTGGTGAAAAATGCCGATTGGATTTTTTGTTTGGATTTTTCTGGACTTCAACGTTTGCATGGATTCAGTCAAATGATTTCAAAAGCAAATGCTAAAAAAATTGTCATTGATCATCATTTAGATCCTGAAGATTTTGCGGATTTTTATTATCATCGAACCATTGCGGCTTCCACTTGTGAGTTGATTTTTGATTTAATCGTAGAATGGGGAGATTATTCATTGATTGATACTGCGATTGGGGAGTGCTTATATTCTGGTATTATGACTGATACAGGTTCATTTAGACATCCAAATACAACTGCGCATGTGCATGAAGTGGTGGCAGAATAGATAAAGATTGGTGTAAATACGAATCAAGTGCATCGTAAGGTTTTTGATTCGGCGAGCATTGATCGATTAAAATTTTTGGGACATATTTTAGCCAATCGATTGGAATATCTGCCAGAATATCATTTGGCTTTGATGTGGATTACGGCAGAAGATCAGCGACAATTTAATTCTCAAGCCGGCGATACAGAAGGGATTGTCAATTACGGTTTACAGCTTGGAGGGGCCGTTTGGTCGATTTTAATGATTGAAAGACCCGACGGGATTAAATTTTCATTTAGGTCCATAGAGCCATTTGCCGTTAATAAATTTGCAGCTAGTTATTTTGAAGGAGGTGGTCATAAAAATGCATCAGGTGGTCGACTTTCTAAAGGGACTTTGGAACAAGCAAGGAAAAAACTAAATGAAGTGTTACCTTTGCAAATTGAAGAGATCAATCGAGTAAAAAATTTATAAAAAATAAACTAAACAATTTAATTAAACTGACGAAGGTCAAAACTTAAAAATCATGCGTAAACAACTAGGGTTAATTTTATCATCAGCACTTTTATTGGCTGCATGTAACCAAAATAAAGTAGAAGTGATCGATGGAGTGAAGATTCAAATTCACAGTCACGATGATAAGGCAAAAAAATTAAAAGATGGCGATATCGTTACGTTTGATTTAGTGATCAAAAATGGTGCCGATTCTGTATTACAAGACACAAGAAAAGATGGCAAACCAGGTAAAGGAATGATTCAAGCACCTAATGGAGGTCCAGGAGCATTTAAGGGAACATTTGAAAATGGATTGCGCGTATTGTCTTTAGGAGATAGTGCTACTATTTTAGTTCCGATTGATAGTTTAATTAAATCGGTTCAGGCGCCATTGCCTCCGTTCTTGAAGCCTGGAACTGATTTGAAATATACTGTTAAAATCACTAAGGTTCAGACACGTGCTGAATTTGAAAAGGAGATGGCAAAAGAAGCGGAAGTTTCAAAAGCAGAGGCTTCTAAAAGATTAGCTGGAGAACCTGCTTCGATTGATGCTTACACAGCTAAAACTGGAAAAGCATTCCAAAAATCAGCTTCAGGGCTTCGTTATTTCATTGAAAAACCAGGTGCAGGTGCTTCTCCTAAATTAGGTGAAACTTGGTCTGTTAATTACAAAGGAGCATTTATGACAGGTAAAGTATTCGATGAAGGGAAAGCAGCAGAAATGCCAGTGGGACAAATGATTCCTGGTTTTAATGAAGCTTTGACCTTGTTGAAAGCTGGAGGAAAGGGTACTTTTGTAATCCCATCATCGATTGCTTATGGTGATCAAGCTAGAGGCCCAATTGAAGCTAATTCAGTATTGGTTTTTGAAATTGAGTTAATTTCTAAAAAATAATTTTAGAGGGGGCTTTTTGTCCCCTTTTTTATAATAAACATCGATTTATATCGTTTGTGAATGGAAAATTGTCTAAAAAATATGAGTAAAAGTAGTTTTTTCAAAGCCCTTATCTTCTTTGGTAGTATTCTTTTTTTGACTTCTTGTTTGAGTAATGTCGAATTACAAGATGAAGTAAAAGCCAAAGAAAATCAAACTCAAATTTTGGATTATTTCACCAAATTAGGAGTTATTCCTGTCGCACTCGATAACGGTGCATTTTTCACTGTTACCAAGACGAATTCAACTGGTGAAATTGCTTCTAGAGGTGATTCATTATTTGTGCATTATGAATTGTCAAATTTGAATACAGGTAAAGTTTTAGATAGCACCAATCGTCAAATAAATGCTCCATATATTTATCGCTACGGTTTGACAAATCCGGTCTTTGCGAAATTAATGGGATTTCTAAAAGAAGGAGAACAAGCTACAATGATTATGCCAGGTACATCACAAGCATTTGATGGGTTGCCTGCCTACACGCCTTTGAAATGTGTCATTAAACAATACAAAGTAAGAAGTCAAAGTGATAAAATTGATGAATTTATTGCCTCAAAAGGCTGGGTGGTGACAGAGAAATCTACAGATGGTTTGCGTTTCATTCGAACTGCTGTTGGAACAGGTGATCTTGGGGTAAGTGGAAAAATAATGATGATGAAGTATACAGGAAGATTTTTGAACGGGGTTGCCTTTGATGGCAACATGGCCAAAACAGACACTTTCAGTGTTACGTTTGGTGGAACCCAAACTGTTCAAGGTTTTCAAAGAGGCATTGAGAAAATGCGAACAGGTGAAAAAGCGGTAGTCGTTTTTCCATCTACCTTAGGGTATGGAGAAAAGGGATCTAGTAGTATTCCTGGATTTACCCCTTTGGTTTTTGAATTGTATGTCGCCAAAATTAAATAATAAAATGAAGAAATTGAATGTTTTTGCTCTTTTGGGATTTTGTTTTATCCTTACTTTAAGTAGTTGTTTATCCAATGAAGCAGAGAAAATTTCGGCAAATAACGAAGCTGAAATTCAAAACTATATTAAGTTTAAGAACTTGTCTCCGATGAAATCGCCGGAAGGGATGTATTATGAGGTAACTACCAAAAATGCAGCCGGTAAAGTTCCTGTGGCAGGAGATTTAGTCAAAATGTATTATAAAATGTCCTTATTAAGTGGCTCTATTTTGGATTCTACAAGCAAAGTTTTGAAACAATCAAAAGGTTTTATGTACAATGTAGGAAATAGTATTTTTAATATACCATTAAGTATGTTGAAAGTTGGCGAAAAAGGCTATTTTATCTTGCCTTCCAATCTAGCTTTCCACGGAACTTCTTTTGAAGGGCTACCCGCTTATTCCGTTATTCGATTGGATATTGAAATGGAATCTGCCATGTCTGAGCAACAACAAATTGACTCAATGACGGTTAAAAATAAAATGACTGATGCGATTAAAACCTCAAGTGGTTTGGTATTTAAAAAAATGATTGAGAATCCAACGGGTGTTGAACTTAAAACAGGTATGACATTTAGCATCACCTATTTAGGTAGATTAGCCTATGCGTATTTACAACGTGAATCGGCTTCAAGTGCGGCAATCATTTACGATTCAAAATTTGATTCAGGGATTTTGTCTGGTTCGGTGGGTACGGGTAGTTATATCAAAGGTTTTGATGAAGCATTACAAAGAATGAGAGTGGGTGAAAAAGCTCAATTTATCATTCCTTCAAGTATCGGATATGGTGCCAATGGAAGCACTAGTGGGGTTATTCCTGGTTATGCGCCATTATATTTTGAAGTTACATTGACTGCAGCACAATAATTCCTATGGACAAACCGATTATTTATTTAGCCACACAAAATCAAAATAAAGTAAAAGAATTGCTCTCTATGTTTGGCGAGCAATTTTTCGTTAAAAGCATTGCTGAATTGCCAATTGACGAAGAAATTCCAGAAACAGGTTCAACATTATCTGAAAATTCGATGCAAAAGGCAAAATATATTGCTGATCGATTTGGAGTGACTTGTTTGGCCGATGATTCAGGTTTGGAAGTGGAGGCATTAAATGGCGCGCCCGGCGTTTATTCGGCAAGGTATGCAGGCATTCCTAAAAATGATCAAGCCAATTTGGAATTACTTTTGAAAAATATGGAAGGTAAGGATAATCGAAAGGCAAGATTTGTAACCGTTTTGACCTATTATTCAAAAGGCGAATTTGTGCAATTTGAAGGTATGGTGGAAGGGATTATATGTAAAGAGGCAAGAGGGACGGAAGGTTTCGGTTATGACCCTATTTTTGTGCCAGAAAATGACCATAGAACC
>JBJTNH010000108.1:0-37617 GCA_046073945.1 Aquirufa sp.
AATTTATCTTGTAATTCTTCACTTAAATCTGAAGAATAATACCATCTTCTTAACTCACCCCCACGACCAATCGAATATGGATCTTCTGAATAATTCTTACAAACCGTTTCAAAACTCTCTCCTGCCGTTAAATAAGCCTCAACTTGTTCAATTTTCTTTTTAGCATCCACTTGTAAATTAGTATTGGCATTTACCGCAACAGAAACTAAAATATGCGCCAAACGAATCTTTCCTTGATTAGGTCTTTGCTTCAATAACTTAATAATGTGATATCCCGTTTTCGTACGAATTGGCTTAGAATATTCGCCTAATCCCAAAGAATAAAAGGTATTTTCAAATGCATATTGAGTTTGCAAGGAAGTTAAATATCCTAAATTTCCACCTTTTTGAGCACTTTGATCATCCTCAGAATATTTCAAAGCCATGGTAGAAAAATCCTCTCCTAATTTTAGCTTTTTATAAATATTCTCAATTTTTTGATAAGCAATTAATGTATCTCCTGGACTAGGATTGGAAGGCAATTTCACCAAAATATGAGCTACCTGTTTTTCATCTTTCAAACGAGAATACGCCTCTTTGACTAATTCATCCACTTTTTCATTTTCAATTAAATAAGGACTTGCCAACTCTTTTCTAAAGCTTTGGTATTCCTCTTGAAAACCAGGAGATTCGGGAATTTTAGCCAACTCAGCAGCCAAAATTTTGTAATGATAATCGATATAGTCTTTTAAAAACTTTTCTTTATTTTCAGCTCTTACACTGTCACTTTCGATTAAACGACGATAATCGCTTAAAAACCGTTCTGAACTAATTTTTTTGGGCCCAATTTGAATGGGTGAACTATTTTGAGCAAACAATGTTCTAATCGACAAAAAGAAGACGAATAGAAAAAATTTACTAAAATGACGCTTTAATAACATACTGTATGATTTAGGGCAATTAAAAACCTTTAAACGTTTTTAAGCCAACAAAATTACAAATTATCCTCGATAATTCGGATTAATTCAGTCATCCGAGGCTTTTATTTGATAAGTAAACTGATAATCGTAACTATTAATTCCATTCCTACCACCTTTCCAAATACCTCTTTTAAATCTCTCGACTTTGCCTTTTTGCATTTCCTCAAAAGGCCAAATGATTTCAGATACTCCTAAAAGATCATTTTGGTCAAATTTCGACAAAAACATCATTCCCAAACCACCAGCTCTCGTTCCCCATAAGAACCAACCCAACGGATTACTCAAGGAACTCCATTCTGCCAAAGCAATCGGAACTTGTAGAATTCCACCAAACGTATTCACTTGATTCAAGGTCTTGGAAAGTTGATCATAATTATCAATCTCCCACAATGACAACTGAACACCTATTTTTTGCTTTCTATGAACTTTTAGCGAAGGCAATATCAAGAAATCCAATTCAATTTTTTGCCCTTGTTTGACGCTCCCAATTTTCTTGATTCCAACATAAGTTTGTACTACTTTGTCATTTTCAATCAATGAAATAGAATAATTAAGCAAGAGTTCATCTGAAAACGTAAAATTTTCTTGAATATCATTTGCCGAAATACTTCCCATTTTTAAACTTACCGATTTTATTTCTGGTTTGAGTTTAGGCTTTTGTTGAAGGGTATCTACTGACTTATTTTGAGCCATAGGAATGGCTTTTTTTTGGCAAGAACTAAACCAAATCACGCAAAAGAAAGTTAAAATCCAGTAATACCTCATATAGCTGCTTTAGGCTCTTGCTGTGTCAAACAGTGAAAACTGCCTTGTCCCCAAATAATTTCTCTAGCAGATAAACCAATCACAGGACGGTCTTTAAACAAACTAGACAACGTTTTTAAAGCAAATTCATCCTGTGGACAATCAAAAATGGGTACGATAACAGCTGCATTGCATATATAAAAATTCGCATAGGATCCTGGAGCTCTGAAATCATCAATAATCACAGGGTCAGGCATTGGAATTTCAATGATATTCAATGACTTTCCTGAAAGCAATTTCATTTCTTTCAATTCTTTCAAATTCTGAGCCAATACCTCGTGATTCGCATCTTCTACTTTTGGCTCAACCATCGTTATGACTGTATCTTCATTCACAAAACGAACTGTGTCATCGATATGTCCATCTGTATCATCCCCTACAATCCCATCAGAAACCCATAAAACTTGCTCTACACCATAATATTCGCACAAATAGGATTCTATTTGCTCTTGCGTTAAATGAGGATTTCGATTTTTATTCAATAAACATGATCTACTTGTTAAAACAGTTCCTGCCCCATTAAATTCAACAGAACCTCCTTCCATGATGATACCAGGACTAACAATTGGTAAATTCAATTGCTTTGAAATAGCTTTTGGCAAATCATTATCATCATTAAAAGGTGGATATTTCCCTCCCCATGCATTATAGCTCCAATCGAGCATCATTCGTTCTGCACTTCCTTTTTTTATCAAAAAAGCAGGACCATGATCTCTGCACCATGCGTCGTTTGTTGGATGTATATGAAAGTGAATTTTGTTAGAATCTATTCCATAAATAGGCAATTGACTTTCAATATATTGCATTAAGGTATCATTATGTACATTTAAATTCACTATTTCGCCTTGTGATATAGCTTTTATCAAAGCAAAATATTCAGGATACATTTTATCCAATTTACCTTCTTGCCAAGAATGGTCATTGTGTGGGAATGTCAACCAAGTAGAAATATGTGGATGCCATTCTGCTGGAAAAAAAAAGTTATTTGCCTTAGGCGTTTTCACGTTCATGATAAATTCTTTTGCGAAATGATTCGCAAACCTTCTAGAGTGATTAATTTATTTACTTCATCAAAATAAGATTGCAAAGGAGTTAAAATAGAGGACAAACCTCCTGTTGCCAAAACTTTAATATGCTCCCCCTTTTCTTCCTTCACTCGATGAATCATTTCTTTTACCATACCAACGTAACCCCATAAAATACCTGCTTGAATAGCCGAAACGGTATCATATCCCAATGCCGACTCAGGAACTTCTAAAGGCACTTCAGGTAATTGGGCTGTTTGAGAAAACAAGGATTTTACAGCCGTTTTCAATCCTGGGGCAATCGAAACACCCTCCATGCGACCTTCCGAATTAACTAAAGTAAAAGTTAAGGCTGTACCAAAATCAACTACCAAGACCTCCGTTTTGTAATAATCAAAAGCATACACTGAATTAGCCACTAAATCTGAGCCTATTTCATCTGGACTAATTACTTGAATCGGAAATTCAGTAGAAGCATATAAATTGCTACTTAACACTTGAGCTTGCACACTTAACCAAGATTCTAATCCTCTTTGTATTTGCGGCAAAATACTAGGAACAACACAAGAAATGGTTAATTTATCAGGCTTAATAGATCCAATTTGCTTTTCAATCCATTCTTGACGAATCCAATTCTCCATTCTCGAAGCCGTCCACGGCTGATGAGTGGGTGTACGCAAAATACTTTTCCAGCTTTCGTTTTCATAAAAACCGAAAACGATGTCAGTATTGCCTATATCTACAACTAATAACATTTTTCTTTTTTAAAATAAATCTTTTTCCAAGCCTCCAGATAAAATAGGGAAACGAAGCCACGATTTGGGATCCAAACTATAATCGTCTACGTGAAACCCTGGAGCATACCTTTCTCTTTTCCATTGATTTCTGGCCCATAATCTAAAATACCTTTGGCAAAATGCTAATAATTTTTCATCTGAAAACAAATGACCATATTCTAGCTTAATTTTTTGCAAACATTCCTTGGGCGATAATCTATCATAGAATGCCATGCGTTCTATGGAATTTAAAATCGGATATGGCATCAAATCCTCTTCATCAATTTGCTTGCTCGACAATGGTCTTAATTCTGCACTGGGTTCTAATTGATTGACACTGGACAATCCCGTTACTCGTAAGCTTCCATTCAATCCTTTTTCTTCCAACCATTTCAACCAGATCCGGATAAAACTCTTATCGATTCCAGCTATTGGAGAAATTGAACCAGATGTATCACCATCCATCGTGGCATATCCCACACTCGCCTCCGAACGATTAGATGTAGCCAAAAGCAAAGCATTTTTTATATTTGCCAACATCCAAATACTTGGGCTACGTACCCTAGCTTGAACATTTTGTAAAGCAATATCGTCTTTTTCCCAAGTCAAATCTCTCTGTATCACTTTTTCTATGATATGCTGATAGCCTTCGACCAACGTGTCAATTTCTATTTCAAAATGATCTGAATAGATAAAATTGGCTAAATTAAATGCTGAATCTCGCGTATCTGAAGAGGAATTTTGGGTACCTTGATACATCGTAGTAATTAACCGATGTGTCAAATCTTCAATACTTTCTATTTGCTTCATCCAAGGAATAAAAGATAGCCTTTCTTTCATTTGATCTAATCCCAGCTCTTGAAATGCCATTTGAATACTCAAATAACATAAACTTGCAATCGCCGAGGAATCGGCACCTCCAGATAAAGATATCACCCAACCATTGGAATAGGACTTTCGCATATAATCCCAAAGACCTAAAGCAACAGACCTTGCAAACTCTTCCTCTTTCTTACTATCACCTTTTTCCCAATTTTCAATGAAATGATTTGAAGAATCAAAAGTCGATGGATTATTTATTGAAGAAGAACCTATATAAATGATATCATCGCCATCGGGCTCTACTTTTTTCAAATCAATTCCAGCAAAAATTAATTGTGAATCACGATAAGAAAATCGTTTAGATTCAGCCAATATGCCATTTTCATTGGCTATATAGGCATCGCCATCGAAAATAATTCGGCCCGATTCATTACCTAATAAATTAGCAAAAAGATAAGCCCCTTGAATAATAGAAGCACCTTCCAACACTAATTTCTTACGAATCTCTGATTTACCAAATGAAAAATGGGAAGCAGTAGGATTACAAATCAATGACACTCCACGTTTTGCCAAACTATAAGCAGGACGTTGCGCGCCTTCCCAAGCATCTTGACAAATTTCAATCCCAAGGCAGTAATTTCCGAGTTGAATTCGATAATCCCCCAATGGAATATTTTGATCATTTATCGTAAATGTACTTAATTTTTGATTAGGCCATGGGGTAAACCAGCGAGCCTCATAATGTACACCATCATTGGCTAAATGTTGTTTCGGAATAAGTGCCTGTATTTTTTGTTGATACAGACAAGCTGCCACATTGTACAATTTACCCTCCCATCGTATCGGTAAACCCAAAATAACTAAGGTATTTTGAACTTTTTGTGCAATCAATGTTAAACTTTTCCAAGCTTGTTCAATGGTATATTGAGCTAAAAACTGATCCTCACAACCATATCCAGAAATGCATAATTCAGGTAAACATAAAATATTGATTTGTTTACTTTGAGCCTCATCAATTAAATGAATGATTCGATCGCGATTTCCGTTCCAATCTAAGGGCGTTTGATTCAATACCCCAGCAGCAAGAAATAGTTTAGACATAATTATTTTCGCGGTTTATTCGAATTTCTACTTGGTATGATTTTTTTGTACCAAGCTTTTTTAGTTTCCACTTGATTTGGACCTGCTCCTGCATAGTTTGATGTCCTTACATGTTTATACCTTGGGGTATACATCCAAGAAAATGCTTGTCTTGGTCGATAATATCGATCACCATGTCGGTGCTCAACTTGCACCCTGCATGTTACTTTCGGGCAACGAGCAGACCAGCATGCATTTAATAATAAGAGAGATAAAATTCCCCAACTACTCAAAACAAGAAATCTAATAATGATTTTTTTTGTCATGATTTTGTAAAGACAGGATGGTTCATTGATATAAGAACGCTATCCTATTAGTATAATTACATTTCAAAGCTTAATTTTACAAGCAAATAAAGCTAAATATGCAATCAGACTTCAAAGATATAAAAAGCGATTTAAAAAGAAATAATTTTGAGTACCCCGTGATGGAATCTTTTTATACCATTCAAGGGGAAGGTAAATTTCAAGGTCATGCTGCTTATTTTATCCGTTTAGGTGGATGTGAAGTGGGTTGTCATTGGTGTGATGTAAAGGAATCTTGGCCAATAAATGCCCATCCGAAGAAATCAGTACAAAATTTAGTAAACGAAGCCTTAGAATTCCCTGGAAGAATCGTAGTTATAACTGGAGGGGAACCTATGATGCATAATTTAACGCCTTTAACAATGGCATTCAAAGAAGCTGGATTTCGAACACATATAGAAACCTCTGGAGTTTGTAAAAATGTAACTGGAATTTGGGATTGGGTATGTTTTTCTCCCAAAAAATTCAAAGAAGCTAACCCTGAAATATTTTCAAAAGTCAATGAATTAAAAGTAGTCATTTATCATACCTCTGATATCGAATGGGCAACGACCTTTGTCGATAAATTACCCTCAGATGCTTTGCTTTTATTGCAACCAGAATGGTCAAGACAATTGGAAAATAATCCATTGATTGTAGAATTTGTAAAATCAAACCCGACCTGGAATATTTCCGTACAAACACATAAATTCCTTCAAATTCCTTGATATGTTAGGTATCTGCTTAGTTTCATTGCTATCTATCTTTCAAAATTCGGATAGTACTTTTTTGATTAAGCGACAAGCAATAGATTCTATCAATCTATTTCATTCACAATATTTCCCTCATTATTCAACAACTACTAAAAGTCTTTTTTTCACCGCCAGAAAGAATAAAAACCAAGACGAAAATTTATATTATTCTTCATTTGAAAACCAAGCATTTTCAAAACCTTCTCCATTAAGTATCTTAAATGAAGAAAATAATGAAGGGACTGCCTGCTTATCCGAAGATGGCAAAACATTGATTTTTACAGGATGCGATTATCCAAATTCCTATGGAGGTTGCGACTTATTTGAAAGCAAATGGATCAATGAAAATTGGTCAAAGCCTAAAAATTTAGGGTTTTTAATCAATTCACACGACTGGGAGGGCCAACCAAATTTATCGAAGGATGGTCAACAATTATATTTTTCATCAGAAAGACCGGGTGGCAAAGGAAATCGAGATTTATGGTTATCGACAAAAAACAAACAAGGCATTTGGCAAGCACCCGTGAATCTAGGCGACAACATAAATACTAAATTTGATGAACAAGGTCCTTATTTAATTGACGATAGAAACATTTTAATTTACTCCAGTGATCAAAAAGGTGGAAAAGGCGGCCTCGATTTTTATCAAAGTTTAAAGGTTCAAAACAATTTCCAAAAAGGCCAAAATGTATTACAAATTAATACTCCAAATGATGAGGCAGGATTTTCAGTTGGAGAATCTCAAAATGAATTTTTGATTAGTAGTTCTAATGAAGGAAAAGATTTGATCTACTCCATCATTATTCCTGAAGAAATTTGGCTTAAAAATAGTATTACCAAAGAGAAGCCTAAGACTTCTCAATCATTTGAAACGATTAAATTTAATGATGTTCAATTTGCCAATAATCAATGGGAACTTCCCAAAGAAATCCCAAAAAGTTTAATTGAATTGACTAATTTTTTGATTGAAAATCCCACACAATCCATTAAAATAAACGGTCATACAGATGAAAATGGCAATGAGGATTTGAATCAAATTTTATCTGAAAAACGGGCACTATCTGTTAAACTTTATCTAATCCAACAAGGAATCCCTAGTAATAGAATTCAATTCCAAGGCTTCGGTCAATCACAATCTAAATCGAAAGAAAAAGCAAAAAATAGGAGGATTGAGATTGAAATGAGGTGAGATGTAAGTTTTACCTTTTACCTTTTACCTATTACCTTTTACCTCTTACCTCTCCTATCTTTCTTTTTCAAAACAGCCAACAAAGAATCCGTCAATTCCTTTTGCTCTAAAAGTCGGACTTTAACGGCAGCGATGCCAACTCCGATGATGCCTAATTCTTTGGCAGCGACATAGGAAACATCTATCAAACGAGTTTTTTTGTGAGGACCTCGATCATTAACGCGTACAAATGTTTTCTTTTGGGTTCTTAGAGAAGTAACTTCCAACCAAGAATTAAAAGGAAAAGTTCGATGGGCGCAAGTGTATTTGTAGGAATTAAATCTTTCACCGGATGTAGTTCTACGTCCACTTAGGCGTTTACTATAAAAGGATGCTAAACCGGTAGAGTCTTCTTGAGCCAATAAGCTTATTCCAAGTAGCGAAAAGATCGAAATTAGAATAAACTTTATCAAATAGTGATGTGTTTTTTGCAACATAAGTGCTACAAAATTAGACTTATATCTGCTATAAAACAAAAAAGGCTTCTCTATCGAGAAGCCTTTTAAGCTTAAAATATGTTAAAACAGGGGTGTTATCTATTAGAAATTTCAACAAAATTTCTTGAAGTAGCACCTGTATAAATTTGTCTAGGACGACCAATTGGCTCTTTATTGGCTCTCATTTCTTTCCACTGTGCAATCCAACCAGGTAAACGACCAATCGCAAACATAACAGTAAACATATTGGTTGGAATACCTAAAGCACGATAGATAATACCAGAATAAAAGTCAACATTTGGGTATAATTTACGAGCTACAAAGTACTCATCATTCAATGCTGCTTCTTCTAATTTTTGAGCGATAGATAAAACTGGATCGTTAACGCCCAAAGCTTTCAAAACATCATCAGCTGCTTTTTTAATGATTTTCGCACGAGGGTCAAAGTTTTTGTACACACGATGACCAAATCCCATCAAACGGAAACCCGAATTTTTATCCTTAGCCATTGCAATGTACTTATCTGTATCTCCTCCATCTGCTTTGATTGCTTCCAACATTTCTATTACTTCTTGGTTAGCACCACCATGCAATGGACCCCATAAAGCGTTGATTCCTGCAGAAATCGATGCATACAAATTAGCATGAGAAGAACCCACTAAACGAACAGTAGATGTTGAACAGTTTTGTTCGTGATCTGCATGAAGAATCAATAATTTATTCAAAGCTTTTGCTACAACTGCATCCACTTCATAACTAGCTCCTGCTTTCGCAAACATTAATTTCAAAAATCCTGAAACATAGTCTAAGCTAGCATCTGGTTGCACTACTTCTTCTCCAATTGATTTTTTATATGACCAAGTAGACATAATTGGCAACTGAGCCAATAATCTAAAAATGCTCTTTTCATCATCTTCAGGAGCATCTGTTGAATTAAAAGCAGACATTGCACCCACAGCAGCAGAGATGACACACATTGGATGAGCATCTACTGGAAATCCATTGGTAATTGAATGAATACCTGAATTAAGCACAGCCTCCGCTGAAATAGCAGCTGAAAATTCATCTAATTGAACTTGAGTAGGTAGTTCACCATAAATCAACAAATAAGCAACTTCAATAAAAGTGGCTTTATCAGCTAATTCTTCAATACTGTAACCTCTATAACGAAGAATCCCTTCCTCACCATCCAAATAGGTTATGGCACTTTTTGTTGCTCCTGTATTTTTAAATCCCGGATCGTAGGTAACAAAACCTGACAAATCACGTAATTTGGCAATATCAATAGCCTTTTCATTTTCAGTTCCTACCAAAGTAGGTAGTTCAAAGGATTTCCCTTCAAGGTTGATAACAGCAGTTTGAGACATATTCAATTAAGCTTTATACTTGATCTAATTTTTCCAAAGTCCAAAACAGTATAGCACATTTTAGAAATTGAAACCATAAATATAACACGGAATTTTGAAAGGTTGCTTACCTTTACAAATACAAAAAAAATAAATTTATTTATCACAATTTTTTCTTAATATATTTCAAAAAAAACGAGGATTTATGAGCGATTTATCTCAAATAATTAAAAAATACTCTTTCACATCTTTGGAACGCTTTCTTAGATATGTGCAAATCGATACTCAATCAGATCCCTATTCTACTTCCTTCCCTACTACTGAAAAACAAAAAAATCTATCAATTGTTTTAGTAGATGAATTAAAAAATATGGGAGTGGAAAATGCTCATACAGATGAATACGGATATGTGTATGCTTTTCTTCCATCCAATACATCCGAAGAAAAACCGACTTTGTGTTTTTTAGCTCATATTGATACCTCACCAGATTGTTCAGGAACCCATGTTAAACCGATTGTACATACCAATTATCAAGGACAAGATATTGTACTCCCTGATGATACGAACCAAATTATTCGAGCAAAAGAACATCCTGATTTGTTGGAACAAATTGGCAATGATATTGTCACAGCCAGCGGTACAACCCTTTTAGGCGCAGACAACAAGGCTGGAGTGGCTGAAATCATGGATGCAGTCCATTTTTGGCAAAGTAATCCAGAAGTAAAACATGGTCCTATTTCAATTGTTTTTACCCCAGACGAAGAAGTAGGAAGAGGAACGGAACAAATTGATTTAAAGAAAATCAATGCCAAATACGGCTATACATTAGATGGTGAAAAACGAGGCCATTTAGAAAATGAAACTTTTTCTGCTGACGGATTCACGCTTATCATCAAAGGAGTTTCTCAACATCCAGGATTTGCCAAAGGTAGAATGGAAAGTGCCTTAAAAATCGCTTCTGAAATTGTCACTGCACTTCCCAATTCTACTTTGAGTCCAGAAACAACTGAAAACAAAGAAGGATTTATTCATCCAGTAGGCATCAACGGAAGCGTGGAAGAAGCTCGAATCGATTTTATTTTACGTGATTTTGATACCAAAAAATTGGAATTATATGGACAATTTATTATTTCTTTAGCTAAAGAAATCTTAAAAAATTATCCCAATTCGTCTTTTGAATACGAGCAAAAAGAACAATACAGAAACATGAATGAAATTCTGGTGAATCATCCAGAATGTTTGGAATTTGCATTAAATGCCATGAAACGTGCAGGATTAGAGCCAAGCCTAACCTCTATCCGAGGTGGAACAGACGGTTCACGTTTAACATTTATGGGATTACCTTGCCCTAACATCTTCGCAGGAGAACATGCATTTCATAGCAAACATGAATGGGTTTCCGTTCAAGATATGCAAAAAGCGACTGAAACTGTGATTTATTTGGCGGAGGAAGCGAGATGATTTAAGATGTATGATGTATGATGTAAGATGTATGAGGAATTAAGAATGTAGAATTAAGAATGTAGAATTAAGAATTAAATCATAAATCTTACGTCATACATCTTACATCTTACGTCATACATCTTGTCATACATCTTGTCATACATCTTACATCTTACATCTTACCTCACCGCTATTCCCACTCAATCGTAGCAGGTGGCTTAGAAGAAATATCATAAACCACGCGGTTCACGCCTTTGACTTTGTTAATGATCTCGTTGGATATTTTACCCAAAAATTCATAAGGTAAATGGCACCAATCAGCTGTCATTCCATCTAAGCTAGTTACTGCACGTAAGGCTACAACTTGCTCATAAGTTCTTTCGTCGCCCATCACTCCTACGGAATGAATTGGCAACAAAATAGCACCTGCCTGCCAAACCTGATCATACAAACCTTCCGATTTTAAACCATTGATAAAAATGGCATCGACTTTTTGTAGAATATCAACTTTCTCTGGCGTAATATCACCTAAAATACGAATGGCTAATCCTGGTCCAGGAAAAGGATGACGACCTAAAATTTCTTGAGGTATCCCTAATGTTTTACCTACCAAACGTACCTCATCTTTAAATAAGGTATTTAATGGCTCCACTACCTTCAATTTCATAAAATCAGGTAAACCGCCAACATTATGATGTGATTTGATGGTTGCAGATGGCCCTTTTACGGAAACAGATTCAATGACATCCGGATAAATAGTTCCTTGACCTAACCAAGCAACGCCTTCAATCAAATGAGATTCGTGATCGAACACATCGATAAATGTTTTACCAATCGCTTTTCTCTTTTGCTCAGGATCACTTAAACCTGCTAAAGCACCATAAAAACGGTCTTTAGAATTAACACCTTTTACATTCAAACCTAATGACTTGTAGGATTCTAATACCTCTTCAAATTCATTTTTACGTAAAAGTCCGTTATCAACAAATATGCAATATAAATTTTTACCAATAGCATGATGTAACAAGACAGCTGCAACCGAGCTATCTACTCCACCTGATAATCCTAAAACAACTTTATCATTACCCAACTTCTCTTTTAGTTGCGCAACGGTCGATTCAACAAATGAATCGGATGTCCAAGTTTGTGCACAAGCACAAACATTTACGACAAAATTCCCGAGAATCACTCCTCCTTCTGTACTATGCGTTACTTCTGTACGAAATTGAATACCGTAAATAGATTTAGTTTTGTGCGAAAATGCTGCCACTTTCACCGACTCCGTAGAACCGATTACTTCATATTCAGAAGGAAGTTCAATGATAGTATCACCGTGCGACATCCATACTTGGCTGTTCGCGGATACGCCTTTCCATAAAACATGTTCTTTTGCACTCGCCAAATGTGCACGACCGTATTCTCTATGCTGTGAAGCTTGAACACTGCCTCCACCTATGTGTGCCAGCAATTGAGCTCCATAACAAATCCCTAGTATAGGTCTATCGCCTAAAACGGATAAGTCGATGCGAGGAGAATCTTCTTCTCGTACTGAACAAGGACTACCTGAAAGAATAATTCCTTTGACAGAATCATCTAAGGCAGGAATATTATTATAGGGGTGAATTTCACAATATACTTTGAGTTCACGTACTCTACGAGCGATCAATTGTGTAACCTGAGAACCAAAGTCAAGAATTATAATTTTTTCCGTCATTACCTAGAATTGCTTGAAAATAAACAGCAAAGGTCGGAATTTTTTCTAAATGATTTTAATAATTTTTCATTTAGGATAAATAATATACTTTTTTCTCATTTTTTTATATTCATTCAAAGCCTCTTTCCAAGAGGATCTAATTTCCTCCTCTGTTTTTCCAGCAATCATTTGCAAACGCAACTGATCTGTTCCAGCTAACTTATCAAAAAAAGCGGGGCTTGTAAAAAACGATTCCTTCTTCCCTGTTTGCTCAAAAAAGTAAAACAAATATTTCAAATTCAATCCCATGTTTTTTGTTTCAATTTTACTTAAATCAAAACCATAACAAACTTGATTTTTCAAAGGAGGGTCCATGGCACCTGGTTTGGGTACTGGAGTAAATTGATAATCGCCTAATCCTGGAACATTAGTACCTACGACTTGAAATTGCAAATCTGTTCCCCTACCCACACTGACATTAGTTCCTTCAAACAAACACAAAGATGGATACAAAGCGATGGCTTGGTCATTGGGCAAATTAGGAGAAGGGGCTATTGAAATATGTACAGGATCAGAATGTCGATAATTCTTAACTAGTATCACTGTTAAATCACAGTGAATTCCATTGTTCAACCATTTCTCACCATTAAACATTTGTGCTAATTCACCTATGGTACAACCATGTAACAAAGGAATAGGATTTATACCTACAAAAGACAAAAATTTACGATCCAGCACCGGACCATCTATGAACTTGCCATTGGGGTTCCCTCGGTCCAAGATCAATAAAGGAACATTGTTCTCTGCACAGGCCTCCATAACATATTGCAAAGTAGAAATATAGGTGTAAAATCTTGTTCCCACATCTTGTATGTCAAAAACAACCATATTAATCCCTTCTAAATCTTCCTTCGTGGGCTTTTTATGTTTTCCATATAATGAAATTATGGGTAATCCTGTTTTTTGATCTACTTCGTTATTGATGTGCGCTCCGGCATCTGCACTTCCTCTAAAACCGTGCTCAGGTGCAAAGTACTTTTTCACTTTCACTCCCCTACTTAAAAGTGTATCTGCCAAATGGGTTGAATTCACCATCGAAGTATGATTAACCACTAAAGCAACGTTTTTACCTAACAATTGTCCTAAATAAGCGTTTAATCGGTAAGCACCGGGTTGCGGCTCTTTGCCTTTTGTTGCATAGACATTCGTGGTTAAAATGAAAATACAGAACAATAAAAAGCTATTTTTGCAGAATAATTTCATAATTATTTTATTTGCGGAAATTTTAAACTCCCAAATATCGAATAATTTATCAATAAATTTAACGAATATTTAAAGAATGAATTTCCCTCTTTTTGTCGCACGTCGGATTCGAAATACGCAGGATACTTCTTTTTCAAAGACGGTCACTTACGTCGGTATTGGTACGGTAGCAATCGGAGCGGCAATAATTTTAATTTCTTTTTCCATTCTTTTTGGTTTCAAAGAATCCATCATTGAAAAATTAATCAACTTTTCAGGAGATATACGCATCAGCAAAATTAGCGCCAATCATTCCCTTTCTGAAAGTCCAATGACGCGAAATATCGCTTGGGAGAATTCCATTCGAAAAAATCCAGCCGTGAACCATCTCCAAGCCCATGTACAAAAACCGGGTATTTTAGTGGGGGAAGTTGGATTAAGCGGTGTGGTGATCAAAGGTATTGGAAAAGATATGCCTACTTGGCAATTAGAAAAAAATCTGGTTTCAGGTAGCCCTAAATTAAATGGCTCTCAAACCATCATCATTAGCAAAGCACTTTCCAAACAATTAAAAGCGAAAGTAAACGACAAATTGATTGTCTATTTTTTAAGTAATCCAGAAAGACCACGTAAAGTAAAAATAACTGGTATTTACGAAACGGGTCTTGAGGAATTAGACAAAATGTATGTCTTAGCTGATATTAATTGGGTTCAAAAGATGAATGGTTGGACAAGTGATTCTCTTGGTACATATGAAGTGTTTTATCAACCGAAGGTAGATTTTAATTCGGCCACAGAAAAAATTGAAAAACAACTTCCTTTGGAATGGAAATTAGACACAGTCTATGAAATCTACCCAGCCATGTTTGATTGGATGATGATGCTAGATAGAAATATTGTCATTTTTATCAGTTTACTGTTAATAGTTGCTGGATTTAATTTAATTGCCACTTTGTGGGTTCTAATCATGGAAAGAATTCCAATGATTGGTTTACTTAAAGCTCTGGGATGCAATCATTCTCAAATACAACGCATTTTTTGGTGGAATGGATTCTTTATTTTATTGAGAGGACTCGCTTTAGCTAATGTCATTGCACTTACCTTTTGTTACCTACAAGACCAATACAAAATAATCCCATTAGACCCAGAAAGCTATTACATGACCTCTGTTCCCATCTATTGGTCTTTAGACACTTGGATTTATGTCAATCTCGCAACTTGTTTATTGGTAGGACTTATTATTACTCTTCCTACTTTATTTATCAAAAAAATCAATCCTCAAGAAGCCCTATCGTACAAGAACTGATGTATAAATTTCTCTCCTTCCTTCTTATTTTCGTTTCATTCAACCTTTGGTCTCAAAATGAAATCCACTATTCGATAGATTTAACAAATGTCAAAAATGACCAATTAAAAATCGATGTAAACGTGCCTCAATGGAATCGAAATACGATTACATATTACTTACCTAAAATTGTACCTGGGACTTATGCCAATTACGATTATGGTCGATATATAAGTGATTTCAAGGCATTTGACAAAAATGGTAAAGAATTGAGTGTCAAAAAAGTGGGACCAAATGGTTATTTGATCAAAGCAGCGAAAACTCTTAATCGAATAAGTTATTGGGTAGATGACACTTGGGATAGTCCGGAAATTGAAGGTGAATATATTTTTGAACCTGCAGGAAGTTCATTTAGTGAAAATCAATTATTTGCATTGAACACCCATTGTCTTTTTGGCTATTTTGAAGGATTTGAAAAAACTAAATTGAAATTAGAGATTCAAAAACCAAAAGGATTTTATGGAGCCACTTCCTTGAAAAATACGGCGAATAACAAAAATCAAAAAGATATATTCCAAATTGATTCCTACCAAGAATTGGTAGATTCTCCTTTGATCTACTCAGAGCCAGATACAGTGCGATTTACCATTGCCAATGCGGAAATTTTAATTTCTGTATTTACACCTAACAAAGTGTTGAATGCCTCTCAGGTTGCTCAAAAAATCAAACCACTCTTAGAGCTACAAAAAAATTACTTGGGTGGAAGCCTGCCTGTTGACAAATATGCTTATTTAATTGTTTTGTCTGATCATTTAAAAAACGGAAGTTATGGTGCATTAGAACATGCTCAATCTTCTTTTTACTATTTACCAGAAGGCAATATTCAAACTTTGGGCCAAACCATTGCGGATGTAAGTGCGCATGAATTTTTCCATGTTTTGACTCCTTTGAATATCCATTCGGAGGAAATTGGAAATTTCAATTTTCAAGAACCTAAAATGTCACAACATTTATGGCTCTACGAAGGATTAACAGAATATGCGGCACATCATGCCCAATTAAAAGCCGATCAAGAGATTAACCGATTCATGAGAAATCTGAAAGAGAAATGGGAAACCATGAATGTGCAATTTGACAATTCCATTCCTTTTACGACCATGAGTAAAAACGTATTGGACAAGTATAAATCAGAATACAGCAATGTATACCAAAAAGGTGCTATTTTGGGCTTTGGACTAGATTTATCATTGAGAAAATGGTCAAATGGAAAATATGGCACACAAGATCTCTTAAAAGACCTTTCCGCTAAATATGGAAAAAACCAATCTTTTAAAGACGATCACCTATTTCCAGATTTGGTCAAAATTAGTCGTCAAGATAAAATCAAAGAGTTTATTGATGCTTATATCAGAGGTAATGAAACGATACCCTTGAATGAGTGGCTAAACTGGATTGGATTTGAACTAAAAACGAGAGAAATTAAAAATACCAAACGCTCTCTTGGATTCGATTTTCAAGGATTAAGCGTCAACTCTTCTACACATCGGCTTGTTATTAACTCAGCGGCCAGCATAGATGAATTTGGGCAATCGATGGGATTAATGTCGAAGGATGAATTAATTTCAATCAATTTTATGCCATTGGATATGGAGAATTTTTCAAATAGCATTGGAGGATTTATGAGCACGGTGCAAGTAGGTCAAATCATTGAACTACAAATAGCCCGCCCAAACAAAGAAAAGGGCTTTGATACCTTTACGCTCAAAGCCCCTTTTAGATTGATTGAAGACAATCAATTCAATGTCATTCAAGAAATGGAACACCCAAGTCAAGAGCAAATGACATTGCGTAAAGCTTGGATGTCTGTTTCAAAGAATTAAACCGATTGAGCCTCTACGACTGCAATGGCTACCATATTCACAATTTCGCGAACGCTAGCTCCTAGTTGAAGAACATGGACCGGCTTTTTGAGTCCCAATAAAATAGGCCCAACATATTCTATTTCAGCTGCTTCTTTCAGTAAATTATAAGCAATATTAGCTGCAGAAAGATTAGGGAATATCAATGTATTGGCTGTGTCATTACCCAATTTAGCGAAGGGATAATTTTGCTGACGCAATTCTTTATCAAAGGCCAAATGCGCTTGCATCTCTCCTTCTATGATCCATTCAGGATGTTTTTCTTGCAAAAGCTGAGTAGCTTCTCTCATTTTCAAGGCATCTTCCCCATCTGCAGAACCAAAGTTGGAATAACTTAACAATGCAATCCGTGGGGTGATGTTAAAACGCTCCACAGCTTCAGCAGTCAACTGAGTTATTTCTACAATATCATTGACATTGGGTTGAAAATTAATGGTCGTGTCAGAAAAAAATAATGGACCTTTTTTACTTAAAAGTAAATACATACCCGCCACTTTATTGACCCCTTTTTTCTTTCCAATGATCTGCAAGGCAGGTCGAATGGCTTCTGGGTAATTTTTTGTTAAACCTGAAATAACACCATCAGCTCTTCCCGTCTCAAGTAACATAGCAGCAAAATAATTGCTTTTTCTTACTTGTTTATCTGCTTCCCAGCGCGTGTAGCCTCTTCTCTTTCTTTTTTCGTAAAACAAATCCGCAAAATCTTTTAACAAAGGTTTAAATTCATCTGTCTTGATATCAATGATTTCAGTGCCTGACAAATCTATGTGATGTTCTGAACTAATGGATTCAATAACCGCTTTATTTCCCAATAAAATGGGTTTTGCAATTCCTTCATCCAAAACTTCACGTACCGCTTTTAATACTTTTAGGTTTTCAGCATCGGCAAAAACAATTCTCTTGGGATTCGATTTGGCGCGTTTCAGAATAAACTTCATCACCTGATTATCTAAACCGAGACGCTTGGTCAATTGATTTTCGTATTCATCCCAATTTAGAATGGGTTTCGTTGCCACGCCAGACTCCATGGCTGCTTTGGCTACTGCCATCGAAATGGAGGTAATTAAACGAGGATCTACGGGTTTTGGAATTATGTATTCTGGACCAAAACTCATACTTTTTTCATTGTAGGCTAAATTGACAATATCTGGCACTGGTTTTTTAGCCAAACATGCCAACGCCTTTGCGGCAGCCAACTTCATTTCATCGTTAATTGCAGATGCTCTTACGTCTAAGGCTCCTCTAAAAATAAAAGGAAAACCCAAGACATTGTTGACTTGATTCGGATAATCTGATCGGCCGGTAGCCATGATTAAATCGTCTCTAACCGATTTAGCATCTTCATAACCAATTTCAGGAGTAGGATTGGCCATGGCAAAAACGATGGGATTAGCAGCCATTGAAGCCACCATTTCCTTTTTTAATATATTTCCAACCGATAAACCTAAAAACACATCTGCCCCGACCATCGCCTCTGCCAAAGTAGGTTCTTTCTCAATTTCACAAGCAAAAGGTTTTAAATAAGGATTTAGATCTGTTCTAGATTTAGAAACTAATCCATCTTTGTCAAAAATGTAGAAATTTTCAATCTGCGCACCTAATTTCAAGTACAATTTGATACAAGAAATCGCAGCGGCCCCAGCACCAGAAACCACAAATTTGGCCTTTTTGATATCTTTATTAACTAATTCCAAAGCATTGATTAAAGCTGCAGAAGATATAATGGCTGTTCCATGCTGATCATCGTGCATGATGGGAATAGACAAACGTTCTTTCAGCTTTTCTTCGATTTCAAAACATTCTGGCGATTTAATATCTTCCAAATTGATTCCACCAAAAGTTGGCTCTAATCGAACAACGGTTTCAACAAATTCATCTGGATTTGTGCAAGCCAACTCTAAATCGAAAACATCGATATCTGCAAAGATTTTAAACAAAACCCCTTTTCCCTCCATCACTGGCTTGCTAGCCTCAGGGCCAATATTTCCTAAGCCCAAAACAGCCGTTCCATTGGAAATCACCCCAACTAAATTCCCTTTAGCCGTATAATCATACACTTTTTCTACAGAATCGGCAATTTCCAAACAGGGTTCTGCTACTCCTGGAGAATAAGCTAAAGATAAATCACGCTGAGTAGCGGTTGATTTGGTGGGTTTAACTTCTATTTTGCCTGGTTTACCCGCTGAGTGGTATTCCAAAGCGTCTTGTTTTAAGATAGGCGAAATTGACATATATATAATTTATTGATGAAATTCTTTATTCAATGGGAGGAGTAAACTCCCCTTCGTGTTTGGCAATCCAAACAGTGGCAACTCCATTACCGATAAAGTTTGTAATGGCACGCGCTTCCGACATAAACCTGTCAACACCCAAAAGTAAGGCTAATCCCTCCATAGGAATTACTTGTAAAGCGGTTAAAGTAGATGCTAAAACTACAAATCCACTTCCTGTTACTCCAGCAGCACCTTTGGAAGTTATCATTAATACCCCTATAATGGTTAATAATTGTTCCCAACTTAATTGTATCCCATACACTTGGGCCAAAAATAAAGTGGCCATCGATAAGTAAATACTTGTTCCATCTAAATTAAATGAATAACCAGCAGGAACCACTAGTCCCACGACCGATTTAGAGCAACCCATTTTTTCCAATTTGTGCATCAAAGAGGGCAATGCGGCTTCTGAGGAAGAAGTACCTAATACGATTAATAATTCAGCTTTGATATAACCTAAAAAATTCCAAATTTTCTCGCCACAACTTCTCATCACGATCCCTAATACAACAAAAATGAAAATGGCCATGGTTAAGTAGACGGAAGTCATCAATTTGGCCAAAGGCAACAAAGAATGAATACCAAATTTACCAATGGTATAAGCCATCCCTCCCAATGCACCCAAAGGAGCTAAAATCATAATAGCATGTAAGCCTTTAAAAACCCAATGCGAGGCTTGTTGCATACCAGCAATCATTCTAGCTTTTCCTCGAACTTGGTTCAAAAAGATGCCAAAAAATATAGAAAAGAATAAAACTTGAATCGTGAAATTTTCTTTCAAAAAGGACAACCAAGAAAATGAAGCCGCTTTTTGAGTGTATTTACTAATATCACCATTGGAAATTCCCTCGGTAATCACACCTTCACCAGGCATTAATAGATGAGAAACCCCTAAACCAATGATTAATGCCAAAGTAGTTATCACCTCAAAATACAACAATGCTTTTCCACCCACACGACCCACTTTTTTAAGATTGCCCATATTAACAATCCCTAAACTAATGGTTAAAAAGATGATGGGATGAATAAATAATTTAACAAGACTGATGAAAAAACCACTGAAAACTTCACTTAAACTTGGCCCTATACTAATATCTGCTCCTAAAAAAGAATAAGTAATTTTCTTTTCGACTACTTGATACAAAGCTACATCTGGATGAAAATGTCCAATAATGATACCTGAGAAAATAGACAAAAGAACCCAAAATGTTAAGTTGTGTGTAATATTCTTTTTTTTCATTCGTTCTGTTCAGAGTTATAGAACAAATGTAATAATTAAGACTCAAAAATCATTGTTTGGGATTGTAAGCATATTTCCCGAATTTTGCAGGCTAGTGAACTTTTTAAAGAGACTTATTTGTTACCAAAATTATGGCAGAAAAAATTAAATGTTTGATTATAGGCTCAGGTCCTGCGGGATATACAGCAGCAATATATGCTTCAAGAGCAGGTTTACAACCCATTATGTACCAAGGTGGACAACCGGGAGGACAATTAACTACGACTACAGAAGTAGATAATTTTCCAGGATATCCGCATGGAGTAGATGGTCCAGCTATGATGCAAGATTTAGAAAATCAAGCTAAAAGATTTGGTACAGATGTTCGTTATGGATTAGCGACGAAAGTGGATTTTAGCCAAAGCCCAAAGAAAGTGTGGATTGATGATACAACAGAACTTGAGGCAGATGCAGTGATCATTGCCACAGGTGCTTCTGCAAAATGGTTAGGATTAGAAGGTGAAACAACATTTAATGGATTAGGTGTATCAGCTTGTGCAGTGTGTGACGGATTCTTTTACAGAAATCAAACCGTAGCCGTAGTAGGTGCTGGAGATACCGCTGCTGAAGAAGCTAGTTACTTAGCCAATTTGTGTGAAAAAGTTCACATGATTGTTCGTAGAGATGAAATGAGGGCTTCTTTAATCATGCAAGAAAGAGTAAAGAAAAACCCGAAAATTGAAATTCATTGGAATTCTGAAACAGAAGAAATTTTGGGCGATGCAAATGGTGTAACAGGAATTCGTTTGAAAAATAATCAAACTGGCAATACGCAGGAAATTGCATTGACTGGATTTTTTGTAGCCATTGGGCATCAACCAAACACAAGCATCTTTAAAGGTCAATTAGACATGGATGCACAAGAGTACTTAATCACAGAAAAAGGAAGTTCTAGAACCAATATCGAAGGAGTTTTTGCTTGCGGAGATGTCCAAGACTCCATTTATCGTCAAGCCGTTACTGCTGCAGGCAGTGGTTGCATGGCGGCCTTAGATGCCGAAAGATGGTTGGCAACAAAAGGTTTACATTAATTTTTATTTATGAAATTATCAATCATTCTATTTTCAATTTTTATGATGATGGTGACCTTTTTGGTAAAAGGGCAAGAAAAATCATTGTTTAAAAAGAATACCAAAATTGAAACAAAACCCAATTCATCCAATAAAACAAACAACAAAGATGATTTGGACGAATTGCCACCCTTGCAGTTCAGAAATGATACTGAAACAAGTGGAAAATTAGCTGGATCAGAAATTCAGGAACGTAAATATGAGCCAATTAAATTTCAAAATCCTAGCATAAGTAATTTTGACACGACATCAGTAGATGAAGGTGAATCCTTTGTGGTGGAAATTGAAGAAGAAAATGCTCCTGAGGGTAGTGAAGATTTTGTAACCGTTGCCTCCTATTATTCCATTTGGGATACCAAAAACATTGACCCATATGACATTGATGCCAAAGATTTAGACGAGCCTGTCGATATTGAATTATACAATATTCCAGCAGGTCGAAATTGGTCTAATCCATTGTCAAACATCAAACAAACCAGTCCCTTTGGACCAAGATGGGGAAGATTACATGCTGGAGTAGATTTGGATTTAGAAACAGGTTATCCCGTTTTGTCAGCGTTTGATGGAATAGTCAGAATTTCAGGATTCAACTATGGGGGTTATGGCAATTATGTGGTTGTTAGACATTACAATGGCCTAGAGACGCTTTACGGTCACTTATCTAAAAGAAATTTTGAGCCTGGGCAATTTGTCAAAGCGGGTGATGAAATAGGTTTAGGCGGAAATACAGGAAGAAGTACAGGGTCTCATCTACATTTTGAAACTAGATATGAAGGTAATCCTTTCAATCCCGTGCATGTATATGATTTCGGAAAAGCTGAACCCGTTTCAGACCATATTTTAATTTCTGCAAGAACCTTTGATCGCCGATTACTTTCACTACGAAATGAATATGGAAGTGCTGGAGAAAAAATTAGATCTAGAAGAAAAGCCTGGACAAAAGTTCGATCAGGAGATACTTTAAGCTCGATTGCTCAAAGAGCAGGAATGTCGACCAGTAAATTAGCTAGATTAAACGGATTAAGATTAACGTCTACCATTAGAGCAGGAAGAAGATTAAGAATCCATTAAACATTCTGAATATGAAACTTGATATTTTAGTTATGGCTGCTCACCCAGATGATGCGGAATTAGCATGTTCAGGGACCATTGCAGAATATATTCAAAGAGGGAAGAAAGTCGGAATCGTGGATTTCACTCAGGGTGAGTTAGGAACACGTGGTACAGCTGCCATTCGATTGGCTGAATCAGCGGAAGCTACTCAAATCATGGGAATTCATGCTCGAGAAAATTTAGGCATTAGGGATGGATTTTTTCAAAATGATGAAGCATCTCAACTAAAATTAATTCAAGTAATTAGAAGATATCAGCCAGAAATTGTTTTAGCGAATGCTTTAGAAGACCGTCATCCAGACCATGGTAAAGGTGCCCAATTGGCCATTGATGCTTGTTTTTTATCTGGATTAAGACAAATCAAAACAGTCGATGAGCTAACTGGAACTGAACAAACTGCTTGGAGACCCAAAAACCTTTTCCATTACATTCAAGATAGATATTTAGAACCGCATTTTGTAATAGATATATCTGCACATTGGGCTAGCAAAGAAAAAGCCATTAGAGCATTTAAAAGTCAATTTTTTGATCCTAATTCAACAGAGCCCAACTCATATATTTCCTCTCCTGATTTCTTGAAATTCATTGAAGCAAGAGCCATGGAAATGGGCCATAAAATTGGCACTAAATATGGAGAAGGCTTTCAAACACAAAAGACATTGGAGGTGAAAAACCTTTTATGATGTAGGATGTAAGATGTATGATGTAAGATGTATGATGTAAGATGTATGATTTATAATTTATGATATAATTTTAAATTCTACATTTTTAATTCTACATTCTTAATTCTACATTTTACATTCCTCTTACATCTTACATCATACATCTTACATCATTAAGGGGCCAACCTACCTATCTCCCATTTACCATCTACTAATTCATAATACACTCGATCATGTAAACGGGAAGTGCGACCTTGCCAAAATTCGATGTAGTCAGGAATTAATTCATATCCTCCCCAATGTTCAGGCTTCGGAATCACTTTGCCTTCATATTGTAAAGTAAGTTCTGCAAAACGTTTCTCTAAAATTTCCCTGGACTCAATTTTACTACTTTGTTCAGATACCCAAGCACCTAATTGAGAGGCGCGCGGTCTTTGTTGAAAATATTCTTCCGACAAAGCAGCATCTAATTTTTGAACGTGTCCTTCTATTCTAACTTGTCGCTCTAATTCTCCCCAAAAAAAGGTCAAGGATGCTTGAGGATGATGGTTTAAATCGCCTCCTTTTTTGGAAAAATAATTGGTAAAAAAAGTAAAACTATTTGTAGCGTTTTTCAAAAGGACGATCCTTCCGGAAATTCGATTATTTTGTCCCAATGTACTTAAAAACATGGCATTGGGCTCTGGAATCTTTACCTCTACAGCTTCTTTGAACCAAATTCTAAATTGTTCCATTGGATCTGGATTCACTTGCGACTCCAATAATTCACCTTTTTGATAATTCTCACGAAGGGCGGCTAAATTCATATTTAAATTATTTATTCATTATCTTTGAGATTGGGTCTAATCCCATTCAAAATAAGTTTAAATATATGAAAAAATTATTCCTTTTTGATGCGATGGCATTGATTTATCGCGCACATTTTGCTTTTGCCAAAACTCCCCGTATCTCATCAAAAGGAATTAATACCAGTGCTGTTTTTGGTTTTGCCAATACCATTTTGGAAGTCATTCAAAAGGAAAAACCAGATTACTTAGGTGTTGCATTTGATACACAAGCTCCTACCTTCCGACACATTGAATATACTCCATACAAAGCTCAGCGACAAGAACAACCGGAGGACATTTCAATCGCCATTCCTTATGTGAAACGATTGGTCGAGGCGATGGATATTCCATTACTCATTTTAGATGGATACGAAGCGGATGATATCATTGGAACCATTGCGAAAAAAGCCGTGAGAGCCAATCCAGAAATTGAAGTGTATATGATGACTCCTGACAAGGATTATGGTCAATTGGTGGAAGAGCGAATTAAAATGTACAAACCTGCCTTTATGGGAAAAGGAGTTGAAATTCTTGGACCCAAAGAAGTTTGTCAGCGTTGGAACATTGAGCATGTCGATCAAGTAATTGATATGTTGGGTTTAATGGGTGATGCAGTGGATAATATCCCTGGAATCCCCGGTGTAGGCGAAAAAACGGCACAAAAGTTGATTGAACAATTTGGCAGTCTAGAAAACTTGCTTGACAATACCGATCAATTGAAAGGAAAACTTCAAGAGAATTTAATCAATTTCAGAGAACAAGGAATTCTTTCTAAGCATTTGGCAAGAATTATGATTGAAGTTCCCATCGATTACGAAGAAGAAAAATTGATTGCGACTCAACCCAATAAAGCTTTATTGGAACCTTTGTTAGAAGAGTTAGAATTTAGAACCTTGCGCAAAAGGATACTTGGAGAAACTAGTACTCCCGAGCCGCCAAAGCCAAAAGCAAGCCCGAAAAAAGATATCAATCAAATGGATATGTTTGCAAGTGCTAGTTCCAGTGAAAACGAAAATACGGATGAAGAAACGGATGAAGAAGCATTCAAAAGCAATGTAAAAACCCTTCAAAATACGGCACACCAATACCATTTAATCCAAGGTGAAAATGCGATTAAATCGTTGATTGGATTTTTAGCTCGGCAAAGCAGCTTTTGTTTTGATACCGAAACAACCAGCTTGCAAGCTGTTGAAGCTGAATTAGTTGGAATGTCCTTTTCTTACCGAAATGGGGAAGCATTCTATGTTCCTTTTCCGGAAGATCAAAATGAATCTCAAAAACAAATTGATTTATTCAAGGAATTGTTCGAAAATGAAACGATTCAAAAAGTAGCTCAAAATATCAAATACGATATGAGTGTCTTAGCGAATTATGGCATCGAGATCAAAGGTGAAATCTATGATACGATGTTAGCCCATTATTTGATTGAACCAGAAAAAAGACACAACATGGACGCTATGAGTTTAGCTTATTTAAGCTACGAACCCATGTCCATTGAAAATCTCATTGGTAAAAAAGGTGCCAAACAAGGCAATATGCGTGAAGTTGACTTGCAGCTGATCAAAGAATATGCTGCAGAAGATGCTGATATCACCTTACAAATCAAACCACATTTGGATCGTCAACTAGCGCAAAATCCGAAAACAATTCATTTACTAAAAGAGGTAGAAATGCCACTTTCGCGTGTTTTGTCGAGTATTGAAAGAGAAGGCGTCAATTTAGATATTCCATTTTTGAAAGATCTTTCTCAAAATTTAGAGAAGGATGCCCAAATAGTCCAAAAAAATATTTTTGAGTTGGCAGGTCAAGAATTCAACATTGCTTCCCCGAAACAATTAGGAGAAATCTTATTTGAAAAATTAAAATTAGATCCGAAAGCTAAAAAGACTAAAACGGGTCAGTACATGACGGGAGAAGAAGTTTTGTCCAAATTAGAAGGAGAACATAAAATTGCCTCCATGATTCTTGATTTCCGTGAATTACAGAAATTGAAATCGACTTATGTGGATGCATTACCCCAATTGATTTGCCCTAAAACAGGCCGAATTCATACCTCATTTATGCAGGCTGTAACCGCCACAGGTCGTTTATCTTCCAAAGATCCTAATTTACAAAACATCCCGATTAGAACGGAAAGAGGCAGAGAAATCAGAAAAGCCTTTATCCCAAGAAATGAAGAATTTCAAATTCTTTCTGCTGATTATTCGCAAATTGAATTAAGAATCATGGCTGCATTTTCCAAGGATGAATCGATGTGTGAAGCATTTAATTTGGGCTTGGATGTTCATAAAGCTACTGCTGCCAAAGTATTCAAAGTACCTTTGGAAGAAGTCAGTTCAGAAATGCGTAGAAAAGCAAAAACAGTCAATTTTGGTATTATATATGGCGTTTCGGCCTTTGGTTTAGCGGGACAAATTGGGATTTCAAGAACAGAAGCCAAAGAAATCATTGATCAATATTTCATAGAATTCCCAAAAGTAAAATCTTACATGGATGATAGCATTGGAAAGGCAAGAGAAGATGGATATGTAGAAACTATTTTGGGAAGAAGGAGATATTTGAAAGATATTTTATCAAGCAACATGAATGAACGTGGTTTTGCGGAAAGAAACGCGATTAATGCGCCTATTCAAGGTTCTGCCGCAGATATGATCAAGCTTGCAATGATTCATGTGCAAGATTTTTTGGTGAAAGAAAAATTGAAATCAAAAATGATTTTAACGGTTCATGACGAATTAGTGTTCGATGCACATATTGACGAAATTAGCTATCTTCGTGAAAAAATTGATCACATTATGTGCCATGCTTTAGATTTAGGGGTAAAAATAGAGACTGGAATTGGAGTAGGATCAAATTGGTTAGAAGCACATTAATACCTTAATAAGTGAAAACATCAATTGCTCTATGTACCCGAAATGGGGATAAATTTCTGAGAACACAATTAGCAAGTTTGATGGATCAAACCTTGACTGCTGATGAAATCATCGTTTGTGACGAAGGTTCTACAGATGAAACTTTATCGATTTTAGAACAATTCAAAAATAAATTACCCTTACAAATTCATGTTAATCCTGAACGATTAGGCACTTTTCGTAATTTCGAGAAGGCTTTTTCATTGTGCACGGGTGATATCATTTTCCCTGCCGATCAAGACGATTATTGGGAACCACAAAAATTGGAGCGAATCGCAAGTTATTTCAACAATAATAAAAAAACCAATGTCGTTTTTTCTGATGCCGTTTTAGTGGACGAATTTGGCAGAAAATCGGATACCCGTTTGTGGCAGACTTTTCGTTTTAGGGAAGAGCAACAGAAACAATGGAAAGAAGGTAAAGCCTTAGAAATTCTTTTAGACGGAAATCGTGTAACAGGATGTACGATGGGAATTCGCAAGTCATTTTTAGATAAGATTCTACCCTTTCCACAAAATATCCCAAAAATGGTATTGCATGATGCCTACATCGCATTTTTGGCATCTTTAGATAATAGTATTGATTTTTTACCTGCTGCTTATATTCATTATCGATTACATTCTGAACAACAAGTTGGAATCAAAGGTAATTTAGGAAAAGCACCCAGTCTATTTGATCGAATCAAAAGACCACATATTGAAAAAACAAAACCCTATTTGGAGAAATTACTCATATTAGAGGAATTGAGAACTTGCGCTCAACTTTTAAAACCCAATGAGAAATTTGAACCTTTGGATACCAAAATTCAATATTATGCTCGCAGAGCACTTTTACCAGAAGCTCGTTGGAAAAGACTTAAAAAAACACTAGAAAACCTCCTTTCTGGAAACTACCACCGTTTTCAGGACATCGATTCCAAAACAAAACTTCAGCCTTATTTGATGTTTTTGGGGGATTTGATTGAATAAAGGAAGAGAGAAAAGAGAAAAGAGAAAAGAGAAAAGAGAAAAGTGTACGTCCCTGATATATGTTGACCACAAAAGTCAAAATATATGAAAGCAAATTTGCATCAAATCAGGAAAACTCGTAGTTATTCAGAAGGATTTAAACGGGAAATTGTAGATCTTTATGAGCGTGGAAAGTTTAGTGTACCACAATTAGAAAAATTATACCATATATCTAATTCATTGATTTATCAATGGATCTATAAATTTTCTTCTTTTAATGAAAAAGGTTACAGAGTTGTAGAACATAATGCGAGTAGCATGTCAAAACTAAAGGAGCTAGAGTTAAAAATCAAGCAATTAGAGCAAACTATTGGTCAGAAGCAAATCAAGATAGATTATCTAGAGAAGATGATTGATATTGCTAAGCTTGAATTAAAAGTTGATATCAAAAAAAACTTCAACACCTCACAATCGACTGGTTTCGAAACAATCAAGGAAAAATAAATTTTTCTTTAAATCAGCTTTATCAAGAAATTGGGATTAGCAAACAAGCGGTAAATCAATATGCTAAAAGACAATTAGCGTTTGATAAATCGATTCAATTGCTTTTACTCGAAGCTGAGGAGTTAAGAAAGGAACATCCTGGTTGTGGGGTTGAAAAGATGTATCATACACTAAAACCTGATTTCATTGGTAGAGATCGATTTATCGATGTGTTTATGGATTTGGGGTTTAGATTAAAAACAAAAAAGAATTATAAACGGACAACTTATCCAGCCTCTGTTCATTATTCAAATTTGATAAAAGGAATGGAAGTGAAGGCTCCTTCAACAATTTGGCAATCTGACATTACTTATATTTATGTGAAACAGGAAGAGAAATTCTATTATGCAGTATTTATCATTGATGTTTACACCAAAAAAATTGTAGGGTATCAACTTTCAAATAATATGAGAGCTGAAGCAAATGTTAAAGCAATGGAAATGGCTTTAAAAAACAATAAAGCCCCTAAAATACATCATTCTGACAGAGGAGCTCAATATATTTATAAACCATATATAAGGCTATTAAAAGCTAATAAATGTAAAATATCGATGGCACAATCTGCTCAGGATAATGCTTATGCCGAGAGAATAAATAGAACAATCAAAGAGGAATACTTAGACTACTGGAAACCTGAAAACTATGTACAACTAAAGAAATGTATTGATAAAGCTGTTTATCAATACAATAACACAAGACCACACAATAATAATGGTAAATTAAGTCCTGTAAGTTTTGAAGAAAATTGGAGCAAAAATAAGTTTTTTTCTAAACCAAGATTTACTATTTTTAACAATGAAAAATTAGTAGAAACCGGTCAACTCTAATCAGGGAAGTACAAAGAACCTCTTACCTCTTACCTCTTACCTCTTTTCCTCTCTTCTCTTTTCTATCTTCTCTCTTCATTAATCAATAAACCTCTTCGTAATATCCCCATAAGAATCAATTCTTCGGTCTCTGAAGAAAGGCCAAGTGCGGCGATAGTATTCCGCAGAATCTACATTGACATCTATTACCGCAATTTCTTCCTTGTGATGAGGGGCTTGATAAATCACTCGACCAAAGGCATTACTCACAAAACTTCCACCCCAAAACTGCTGTCCATTCTCCACTCCTACTCGGTTGACGGAAACGACTGGCACTCCATTGGCTACCGAATGGCTTCGTTGTATGGTTTGCCATGCCTGGTATTGTTCGCGATTAATTTCTCCATCTTTTTCTTCCAAATCCCAACCAATGGCCGTTGGATAAACCAATACTTCTGCACCTTGTAAAGCCGTTAATCGAGCTGCTTCTGGATACCATTGATCCCAACAAATCAGTACTCCAATTTTGGCAAATTGGGTTTCAAAAACTTGATAACCTAAATCGCCTGGAGTGAAATAATACTTTTCATAATAACCTGGATCGTCAGGAATGTGCATTTTGCGATATTTCCCCAAATAAGTTCCATCGGCATCAATCACAGCTGTTGTATTGTGGTATAGACCGGCGGCTCTTTTTTCGAACAAAGATGCAATGATCACCACTCCCAATTCCTTGGCTAAATCACCCAAAACGTCGGTAGATTTCCCTGGAATTTCCTCTGCCAATTGAAAAAAATCTTGTTTTTCTTCAAAACAAAAATACACCGATTTAAACAGCTCTTGCAAACAAATGACCTGAGCACCTTTTTGAGCTGCTTCTCGAATGGCTTGAAGCGTTTTCGTCCAGTTTTCTTCCACATTTTCTGAACAAGATAGTTGCACTAAAGCAAAGGAAACATTTTTCATAAGGCTTTGGAAGCGTTGATGATGGGTTCTAACGATATTTGATTCATGCAATTGAAATGATCTAAAGGACAAAAATTGGTCCCTTGTGTCGTGCATGGCCGACAAGGTAAGTCTGTATTTTCAATAGAAGTAAATTCCGCTTGATAGGGATAAAATCCAAAACCAGGGTGCGTACTTCCCCAAATGACAAACATTTTCTTTTGTAAAGCCGCAGCAATGTGCATCATAGACGAGTCGTGAACAATGGCAAATTGGGATTGCTGAATAATTGAAGCGGATTGTCCGATGGTCGTCTTATCGCATAAATTAAGCACTTTTTCAGGAAACAAAGTGGATAAACGATAGCCAAAATTCTCATCCCAACGATCTCCAATCAATACAATCGTACCTTCTAATTTATCGCAAAGCTCAATCATTTTGGGATAAGAAAGCACTTTGGTAATATGTTGTGCACCGATGGCAAAAACCATGTATTTTTCAGGAATTCCCCATGTTTTCAAATCAACATGCTGACTTTCAGGAATAAAAAAATCCAAGCCTTTGCCATCTGGATGAATGTCTAATTTAGATAAAGCATCAAAATTTCTATCCACTAGATGTTTAGGGGGCAATGAATTCACTTTGGTTTTGACAAAAGCTTTTCGCTCTTTGGTGAATTTGTTGATTTGAAATGGAATTTTACCCAATAACAAACAAAGCAAAATGGAACGAATATTTTTATGTAAATCAACGACAATATCAAATTTTTCTTTGCGAAGCTCTTTCGCCAAATTCCAAATACTTCCTTCAAATGAATGAATTTGATCTACATAAGGATTATTTTCCCAGACGGCACTAAAATTCTTTTTGGTGGCTACATGTATTTCTGATGCAGGATAACGAGTTTTCAAAGCCCTAACAATGGGTGTGGTGAGAATAATATCTCCCAAAGATGAAAACCGAATGCACAGAATTTTAGTCATTTTTTAAAAATAGCTCACAAAATTAAGAAAATTAACATGTTTAGCCTCAATCTTTCATACTTTTCGGTAAATTGCGCTCTAATTTTGAATAATTAATGGAAAATAAAAAGCAAGACACTGCTTCCGCGCTTAAGGACATAATATCTCATGCCAAAGAATACGGTTTCGTATTCCCCTCATCTGAAATTTACGATGGTTTACAAGCTGTTTATGATTACGGTCAAAATGGTGTTGAACTAAAAAATAACTTAAAAACAGTTTGGTACAAAGCCATGACCATGCTGAATGATAATGTAGTTGGTATTGACGCATCTATCTTTATGCATCCTTTGACTTGGAAAGCATCTGGACACGTTGATTCTTTCAATGATCCGATGATTGATAACAAGGATTCCAAAAAACGTTATCGTGCTGATACTTTATTGGAAGAACGTGCTGCTCAATACGAAGCAGATGGCAAAGAAGAAGTTGGCAAAGCATTGTTGCAAAAAATGGCCAAATGTTTAGATGCTGGCGATTTAGAAGGAGTTCGTCAAATTATTATTGATGAAAATATTACTTGTCCAGTTTCAAATACAGCGAATTGGACGGAGGTTCGTCAGTTTAATTTAATGTTTTCTACACAAGTAGGTGCAGTATCTGAAGATGCTAGTTTAATTTATTTGCGCCCAGAAACCGCTCAAGGTATTTTTGTTAATTTCTTAAATGTTCAAAAAACAGGAAGAATGAAAGTTCCTTTTGGCATTGCACAAATAGGAAAAGCCTTCAGAAATGAAATTGTAGCAAGAAATTTCATCTTTAGAATGAGGGAATTCGAACAAATGGAAATGCAATTCTTTGTTCGCCCAGGTACTGAAATGGAATGGTATGCTAATTGGAAAGAAACTCGAATGAAGTTTCACCAAGCCATTGGATTGCCAGCAGCCAAATTAAAATTCCATGATCACGAGAAATTAGCGCATTATGCTAATGCAGCAGTAGATATTGAATATGAATTCCCATTTGGTTTCAAAGAAATGGAAGGTATTCACAGTAGAACCGATTTTGATTTAAAAGCGCATCAAGACCTTTCAAAAAAGAAACAACAGTATTTTGATCCTGAGATCAATGAAAGTTATATTCCTTATGTAGTGGAAACTTCCGTAGGTGCCGATCGTTTGTTTTTAGCGATTCTATGCAATGCCTATACAGAAGAAACGGTTGGTGAAGGAGATCAAGAAAAGCAAAGAACTTATTTGAATTTCCATCCAGCCATCGCTCCTATCAAAGTGGCGGTATTGCCATTGGTAAAAAAAGATGGATTAGCGGAAAAAGCTCAAGAATTAACCAATAAATTAAAATTTGCCTTTAATACCACGTATGACGAGAGTGGTGCTATTGGAAAACGATACACTCGTCATGATTTAATAGGAACTCCATTTTGTGTTGTCGTTGATTATCAAACGATGGAAGACGATACGGTAACCGTTCGTTACCGCAATACTATGGAACAAGAGCGCATTTCTATAGCAGACCTAAAAGAAAAAATTGGGTATGCTGTATCGATGGAGCGTATTTTTGAAAAACTAATTTAATTAAAAACGCAAACAACGACGAGTATGATGACCGAAGAAACTAGCCCAGCGATTGAAAATACTCAGGAAAATCCAGTGGAAAAGGCAGTAGCAACATCCACAGAGAGTCCTGTAGCTGAACAATTAGCCGCAGTTGCAGAAACCATTTTTCCAATGGAGGAAAAACAAGTTGAATTACCCACATTGGACTTTGCTTCAGCAAGCAAAGAGGCTCTGTTAGGTTTTTTCGAAAAAATTAAAAGTTTATCGGAGGAAAATCAGCAAGCTGGATTTTTCAAAAAGGTAGATGAGATTATCAAAGAAGGTAAAGCAGCTTATGATTCAATCAAGAATGAGGAGCGTTCTACGGCATTAGCCGCATTTAAAGCAGCTAATGAAGATTCAGAAGAAGGTTTCAACTTCAAAGCAGATGAAATAGGTCAAAAAATTGAGTCGCTTGTTACCCATTTGCGTCAAACCAAGCAAACTTTTTTCCAAACCTTAGAAAAACAAAAGGAAAAAGCATTAGAAGGTAAAAATAGATTAATCATAGAATTAAGAAAATTGGTCGATTCTGACGAAAATTCAGATCCTGCCCATGTAAATGCGAGTTTCAAGGCGTTTAAAAAGATACAAGAAGAGTGGAAAAGTTTAGGAAATGCAGCGGGTCCGCAAAATCAAACCTTGTGGCAAAGCTATCATGCTTTGGTTGATCGTTTTTATAGCAATAGAAGTATCTTTTTTGAATTATTGGAATTAGATCGCAAGAAGAATTTACAAGCTAAGGAGGCAATTGCCAAGAAATTAGAAGCTTTAGCCGCAGAATTAAGTAAAGGAGGCGTTTTACAAAAATTATTGAAAGAAGCGGAGGAATTATTTGAGGAATACAAACATATCGGGCCAGCGCATAGAGATGAGAACGAAGCATTATGGCAACGAGTTAAAAAGTCGCTAGATGTTTTATTTGAACAAAAAAGACAAATCAACGAAGCACAAAAAGCGGTATTTGAAGAAAACTTAAAGATCAAAAAAGAGCTAGCTGATTTGATGAAGCACCATGCACAATTTGCTTCAACGAGTATTTCGGAGTGGAATCAAGCTTCTAAGGCAGTTTTAGCCTTGCAAGAGCAGTGGGGTAAATTAAAAGGTGGATTACCGAGAGAAGGTGGCAAAGAGGTGAGTAATTCATTTTGGTCAGATTTAAAATTATTTTTCAAGCATAAAAGTGAGTTTTTCACTAAAATTGATGCGGAACGCAAAGCAAATTTAGCAGCGAAGCAACAATTGGTAGATCAGGTGAACGGCATTGTAGAGACGGGCACAGATACACCAGAGATTACTCAGATGGTGATTGATTTACAAAAAAAGTGGAAAGACATCGGTCATGTTCCTGAGAAGCAAAAGGATCAGATTTATGCCAAGTTCAAGGCAGCCTGCGACGCTTATTTCAACATGAAACGCGAGAAAGGCAAAGGATCTAAGGATGCAGAGTTTGAGGCAAATTTAGCAGCGAAACAAGCCTTGTTAGTGGAATTGGAAGCTATGTTAAAGGATCCTAGCCTATTGGCAAGTTTAGGCGAAAAGAAAGCCGCTTGGGATGCAGTTGGATTTGTTCCAAGAAAAGATGTGAAGACGATTCAGGAAAAATTCCGAAATACTTGGAATGCTTTGATTGATTTAGCAAGAACACAGCCAAAAGAACAATTGGCAGCATGGGGATTTGAGTTAAAATCGATGTCGAATGAAGAAAAAAATCATTCCGACGAGCGGAAAGCACCAAGTGGTGATACGCGTAAAAAGATTCAAGCCTTAGAAAACGATATTGCGGTGTTAACCAATAACTTAGAGTTTTTTGCGAAGTCGAAGAACTCGGAAAAACTGCGTTCAGATGTAGAAAAAAAGATTGCAAAAGCACAATCAGATTTAGATAAATTAAAAAAAGAGTAAAAAAAACCGATTTTTTTTGATGCAACATTTGGCATTTAAAGCGATTTAGCTTACTTTTGCATCATCAAATCAGCCTCCTTAGCTCAGCTGGTAGAGCAACTGACTTGTAATCAGTAGGTCATTGGTTCGATCCCGATAGGAGGCTCAAAAGCTCAACAGCAATGTTGGGCTTTTTTTATTGTAATCGTAGGTCATTGGACTGGCCGTCCGCGTTGATCCCGATGGGTGGCTCAAAAGCTTAATAGCAATGTTGGGCTTTTTTTATTGTAATCGTAGGTCAGTATTATGTTCAATTGTTGTGAGGCTGAGAAATAATTTAGGCTTTTGTGATGTTATTATTAGTCTCAATGTATGCTTTTCTTCTGATTCTATCAAACTCTGATTTTTTTAATTAAGACTATTTTTTTTAACATTAAGGCATTAAGAATAATTAAGTCTTTCTTCCTCTATTCTTTTCTCTATTCCTTTTTCTCTTCTCTTTCAATACAAAAAAATATAAGCTTTGGGTGGCCAACAACGAGGCGTCAAGGATATCATTTTTTCTTATTTAGATTGACTAATTTGTATGCACAAAATGTCTATCCCACAGGTTTCGTACATGATCCGGTAAGAATTATGAGGTAATGAGTAGAGAAGAAAATTAAAAAAATAGTCTTAATGATTCTTAATGCCTTAATGTTTAAAAAAATCCTACAAATATCTTGTATGCTTAAATTATTTATCCCACAATTTTCGGACATGATCCATAGGACATTGGACTGGCCGTCCGCGACTAGGCGTCCCCGTTGATCCCGATAGGAGGCTTAAAAGCTCAACAGAAATGTTGTTTTTTTTGTTTAAAAGAGACCTACTGATTACAAGTCAGTTGCTCTTTAAACTAAAGAATGAATTTAATTGATTAAAAATTTACACCTTTGTAAGCTAACCCCTAAAACCATGTGCGACCTAAACGGACCTTTTAAACTATGTACTTGTGAATCGATTGCAGATAGATCCAAACCTCATTGGGTATTACATAGAACTTTGATTCAAAAAGATGAAAACAATTTCATTATCGGTATGCTAATAGGCCCAAATCCTTATGAATTATATCTGTCAAAAAACTTAAAAAAGCGATTGAACTCTTGCAATGTATTTGATTTTGAATACCAGCCCCAAGAAGGCGATTGCCTAGAATTATTTACAGAAACAATTTCTGACCCAGAAGATGAATTAGAAGTACTTGAGCCATCTCATCGCTTTGAATTTAAAAATAGTAAATGGAAAGCCATTGAACCTTTTGATGGTTCTCAATACCAACATAAAAACACAGATGCTGGCCCCATCATTGGTCCCCAATCAGAAGTTACCAAAGCTTACGAACATTTTTTACAAGTAGCTCCACAAGAAAAAAAGGACGAATTCAATCAATCGATTTACTCTTTGGAAAAAACTAGTTTTCAAATTTCAAAAAAGTACTTGCTAGATTATTTTATTAAAAACAAATAATTCCCCTTTCCCGATATTTTTAGATGAAATGTTTCAATAAATCTGTAATTTCGAATGTATTTTTCCCATCACTAAATTTCAATCAAATGAAAAAAATCCTTTCTACCATCACAATCATTTTTTGCTTGATCTCAAGCTTTTCAAATTTCGCTCAAAATGAAAAACTAGCTGTGGGAGTTCAATATCAAGCTTTTTCCATGGGCTTGAGTTTAAAGTACAACTTAGATAGCAAATCGAGCATTCAAGGAATCATTAACCCTATCTCCGTAGGCGATTTAAGCATAAACTATTTTGGCGGACGATACAATTATTATTTCGAAACCGATGAATTCGGAAAATTGAAGCCTTATGTTTTCGGAGGATTAGGCATCGTAACTTACAATTACAAATTAGCAGGATTATCCAATAATTTTCTGAATGATTACAGTGGCAATTTTGTAGGTTATTCAGCAGGCGCGGGCCTTCAAGGTAGATTAACAGAGAATCTTGAATTGTCAGGAGATCTAGGTTTCGGACGCTTAAACGTTTCTTCCGGCTTAGGTGTTTCTGGCTTAACCTTAGGATTTGGATTACATTATTATTTGAAATAAAATTTCTGTTAATAAGTGGCTTAAACTGCCTAAGCCACAATTTACTAATAATAATTACTGCCTTTTCTAATATAAAAATTATCTTTGTTGATAGGCAACTTGAAATAATGAATTTAATAACGCAATGCTTTTAAAAAATAATTCTATAAATAATAATATTGTAATAATTACTATTGCAATTCTTTACACAATTCATTTAATATTAGTTAGTCAATATACCATTGAATTTCCCAATTTTGGAGATGACTTATATTTCATGAAATTTATACCTAATTATGATTATCAACATTTCCAATTCAGTACCTTTTACTACCCTTTTCATGGTGGAATTCATGTAAACCTATTAAATAAACTTGTATTGCTCATATTGTATACAATAGAAGGCATTATTAATTATAAACATGCTATTCTAACAGCTAATCTGATTTATTTGATCATTATTTATTATTTCCTGAAATTGTTTAAAGAAATTGAATTAAAACCTATTTATCAGATTTGTTTTTTTCTTTTGTTTTTCAGTCTC
>JBJTNH010000109.1:0-18247 GCA_046073945.1 Aquirufa sp.
GACGAGATGGTCGATTTACCACTAGCATATTCAGAGATTATCTGTTGTTTAAAACTTTCACTGTAACGAATTACTTTTCTTCTTTGGTCCATAAGATTAAGGTTTATAAAACTGTAAACTTTTCTTAGGACGAGACAAAGATGAGAAAATTGGCTGATCGAGCGGTGTCGAACCCAGAGGGTGTAAGAGGTAAAAGGTAAGTACACTCTTCTCTTTTCTCTCTTCTCTTTTCTCTCTCCTCTCTTCTTAATGTTTAAAAAACAGAAAACTGAAATAAAAATTACTCTGTGATAAAAATCACGAATTAAGCTAAAAAAAGGGTTGAAATTTGTGTCAGCAAAAACAAAAAGTAGACATGGAAATAATTGGATATTTAGCTTCATTACTCATTGGGATTTCTCTGGGACTTATTGGGGGCGGTGGATCCATATTAACGGTGCCAGTTTTAGTGTATCTTTTTGGTGTCAATCCAGTACTAGCCACAGCTTATTCATTATTTATTGTTGGTGCGAGTTCATTGGTGGGAGCCTTCCCCAAATACAAACAAGGATTAATCAATGTTAAAACAGCTATCATTTTTGGAATTCCTTCCATAGCAGCAGTTTATGCAACTCGAAAATTCATTGTTCCTCTAATTCCTAATGAAGTTTTCAGCATTGGTGAATTTGTGGTAACCAAACCCCTATTGATGATGGTCTTATTCGCCATTTTAATGGTGGCAGCTTCTATTTCTATGATTCAAGGGAAATGCGAACAATGTGAAAAAGAAAAATTAGGTACTTATGTAGCTGAAGAACAAGTGTTTAATTATCCAATGATTTTATTGGAAGGAACAGTTGTGGGCATGTTGACAGGCCTAGTAGGTGCGGGAGGAGGATTTTTGATTATTCCCGCCTTGGTCATGCTGTCTAAATTATCCATGAAACAGGCCATTGGAACATCGTTGATGATTATTGCAGCCAAATCATTGATTGGTTTTACAGGCGACTTAGGTCATCAGATCATCGATTGGAAATTATTATTAACCGTAACAGGACTTGCTATTATAGGTATATTCTTGGGAGATATTTTAAGTAAAAAAGTAGACGGAAATAAATTAAAAGTAGGATTTGGGTGGTTTGTATTGGTGATGGGTATGTATATACTAATTCAACAATTAGCCTTTCCAATGAAATAAATTAGATAAACGATTCAGACAAATTAATACAATGAAAGTAGAACAAATTTATACCGGATGTTTAGCACAAGGTGCTTATTACATTGAAAGCAATGGAGAGGCGGCTATCATTGACCCACTTCGCGAAGTACAACCCTACATCGAAAAAGCGCAACGTAACAAGGCTACCATTAAATATGTATTTGAAACGCATTTTCACGCAGATTTTGTTTCTGGCCATATCGACTTGTCTAAAAAAACGGGGGCTCCTATCGTTTACGGACCCAATGCCGCATGTGCATTTGATTGTATTTCAGCGACTGATGGCCAAGAGTTCCCATTAGGTGATGTGAAAATCCGTGTAATTCATACCCCTGGGCACACCATGGAGTCGACTTGTTTTTTATTAATTGACGAAAATGGGAAAGAAACGGCATTATTCTCAGGTGATACTCTATTCATTGGAGATGTAGGCCGTCCGGATTTGGCACAAAAAGTAAAAGCAGATTTAACAGAAGATATCTTAGCAGGACACTTATTTGATTCTTTACGAAACAAAATCATGCCTTTAGCAGATGATATCATCGTTTATCCTGCCCATGGTGCTGGTTCTGCGTGTGGAAAAAACATGAGCAAAGAAACAACGGATACTTTGGGAAATCAAAAGAAAACGAATTATGCTTTAAATCTAGCTTTGACAAAAGAAGCATTCAAAAAAGAAGTTTTGACAGGTTTAGTGGCTCCTCCATCCTATTTCCCATTGAACGTTTTGATGAATATTCAAGGATACGATTCCATCGATAAAGTATTGGAAAGAGGGCAACATGCATTGAGTCCAGAAGCTTTTGAAGCAGCAGCCAATGAAACGAATGCATTGATTTTAGATACAAGAGATGCGCAAACTTTTGCCAAAGGATTTGTACCTAATTCAATCAACATCGGCATTGATGGTTCATTTGCACCATGGGTTGGTACTATGATCCCTGATATTAAGCAAGAAATACTATTGGTAACCGATGAAGGTCGTGAAGAAGAAGTAATCACACGTTTAGCTAGAGTAGGTTATGATTTCACCATTGGCTATTTGAAAGGCGGATTTGCTAGCTGGAAGAATTCGGGAAAAGAATTTGATCAAATTGAATCCATCGACACCAATGATTTATTAAAAAGAGAAGCTGCTGGTGAAGGAATTATTTTAGATGTTCGTAAAAACAGTGAATATTTATCTGAACATTTGGTGGATGTTGAAAATGCTCCTTTGGACTTCATCAATGACAGTATGTTGAAAATTAATCGAGATAAAACCTATTTTGTGCATTGTGCAAGCGGTTATCGTTCAATGATTTTCATTTCTACCTTGAGAGCGAGAGGTTTCACTAATTTAATAGATGTGAAAGGTGGTTTCAAAGCCATCAAAGAATCAGAAAAATTCAAATTAACAGATTACGTGTGTCCTTCAACTTTATTATAAAATGGAAGATTTATTAAAAGATCCATCTACCACGGTAGTGGATGTAAGAGAAACCGGTGAATTTGCGAGTGGACATTATTCAGGAGCGATCAATATCCCTTTAGGAATTATACCCTTGCGATTAGACGAATTCAAAAGCATGAAAGGTCCCATCGTGGTGTATTGCAGAAGTGGAAACCGTTCTGGAATGGCTTTGATGTTATTAAAACAAGCTGGCATCGAGGAAGTTTACAATGGTGGCGGAATTAACGACATGCTACAATACGAAGACTAAAATGTGGACTAATTATATCAAAAATTGGGGTTTAATGCGTATTATCCGTCTAGTAATAGGCGGATATGCGCTTTATGAAGCCATTGTGGCGCATGATAGCATGATGGGCCTTTTAGGATTTGTATTAGTAGGCATGGCACTTTTAAATGCAGGTTGTGGAGCACAAGGTTGTGGAGTCCCTACAAAGCCTCAAATAAACAAGGATTCAACGGAGGAACTGGAATTTGAAGAGGTCCGTTTAAAATAAATTTTATATTTACTAACTTACCAGATTATTAACAAAAGAAATATTAACTAAATGATCGAATCAATCTTGCAACCCTGGCCATGGTACACGGCAGGAATTATTATCGGACTGATTGTCCCTACCCTATTAATTTTAGGAAATAAACATTTTGGTATTTCAGCCAATTTAAGACATGCTTGCGCGGCCTGCTTTCCTAGTAACATTCCTTTTTTCAAATACGATTGGAAAAAAGAAAGTTGGAATTTGTTCTTTGTTGGGGGTATTTTTGTTGGTGGCGCTATTTCAGCCATTTTCTTAAAATCGGATGTACCCATTATAGTTCATCCGGATTTAGCGAGCGAATTAGCCAAATACGGAGTAACTGATTTTTCTGGTTTGGTCCCTGCACAATTATTTTCTTTTGAGAGTTTGTTCTCGCTGAAAGGATTCATAATGATGGTAGGCGGTGGATTTTTGGTAGGCTTTGGAACAAGGTATGCCGGAGGATGTACTTCTGGACATGCGATCATGGGACTAAGCGATCTTCAGTGGCCTTCATTAATTGCTACAATCAGCTTTATGATTGGTGGATTCATCATGGCTAATTTCATTTTACCCTTCATTTTAAGCTTATAATAATGAAAACGAAACAAGAAGAAACAGATTTTGAAGTACGTTCATTGGATACGATGTGTGTCAATGAATCAGAATTAAAACATCCTTGGTATTATAATTTCAAATACTCAGTCGTTGGAATCATCTTTGGTATTGTGTTTGTCAAAGCCGAAATTATCTCTTGGTTTAGAATCCAAGAAATGTTCAGATTACAAAGTTTTCACATGTATGGAGTGATTGGAACAGCGGTTGTGGTGGGTGCTATTTCCGTATATTTAATCAAAAAATTAAAGATAAAAACGATTTACGGGGAAGAAATCACCTTCACTCCCAAAAAATTCAATAAAGGTCAAATTTATGGAGGCCTCCTATTTGGTTTGGGTTGGGCAGTAACAGGTGCTTGTCCAGGACCACTTTTTGCCCAAGTAGGAACAGGAGCCTTTGCTATTTTAATTGTCATTCTTAGCGCCATAGCTGGAACTTGGGTCTATGGTAAGTTTAGAGATAAATTACCGCATTGAGGTAAGAGGTTGCACTTTTCTCTTTGCCATAGATACTGATAAATATCATTTTTCTAATCATCAATGACACTCAACTTATTTGATCAATCCATTGAACAATTCAGAAAATTACCCTTTCAAATTCCCCGTTTGGAAGGGTATTCTTATTTATGGAATAATGAGTTAAATGGTTATGATATTCAAATTCCACAAGGTGAATTATTTTATTCGGAAAGATTTTTCAATCAAGCCATAAGCGATAAATATTGGAATTATTTATTAGAATCAGAGGAGAAAAACACAAACAAGGTTGATTGGCGGAATAGAAATCTAAATGAATTGACATTTAAGAATATTCAATGGAGCCAAGATGTCTTGAAAATGTATGGAAAAACCATTTTAGCTCCCAGATATTCTGCTTGGTATGGTGATGAGGGTAAAAATTATTCCTATTCAGGTTTACATCTCACTCCAAAATCATGGAATGAGGGTCTACTCGATTTAAAACGACCTATTGACAATATCGCACAAACCACGTTTAATTCGGTTTTATTAAATTGGTACCGGGATGGAGAAGATTATATGGGTTGGCATTGTGACGATGAAAAAGAATTAGGCCAAAATCCAATCATTGCCTCATTAAATTTAGGTGCGACAAGACGATTTTTATTTAGAAAGAAATCAAATAATTCAGAAAAAATTGAATTTCATTTAAAACATGGCTCATTATTAATTATGAGAGGTGAAATACAACATTTTTGGCAACATGCTGCCCCGAAAGAAAAAGCAGTTAAAGCAGCTCGAATCAATCTGACATTTCGAGTAATCAAATAATTATTCGTATTATTAGGTGATATTATCATCACAGCAAGCCATCATGAAGTCGATCAATTTTAAACAAGTAATAATTTCTTTCAGACGTCCTTTAAGGGATATCTTATTTGTTACCATTGGTGTATTTTCTGCTGCGTTTGGATTCAAAGGTTTTTTATTGACCAACCATTTCATTGATGGTGGTGCTACTGGAATTTCTCTATTGATTTCAGCCATTACAGAAATCCCTCTTTCTATCCTGATTTTAACCATTAATTTTCCCTTTGTCATCTTAGGTTACAAAATAATGGGGAAACAATTTGCCATAAAAACAGCCCTGGCAATCGCCGCATTAGCATTAGTACTTGCAACCATCAGCTTTCCTAACATCACTGACGACAAATTACTCGTGGCGGTATTTGGTGGATTTTTTCTAGGAGCAGGTATTGGATTTGCCGTTCGAGGGGGTGCTGTGATTGATGGAACCGAAGTGCTTGCTATCTTTTTAAGTCGGAAATTAGGTACCACATTAGGTGATATTGTGATGGTGATCAATATCATAATCTTTGGAACAGCAGCCTATTTTCTCGGAATTGAAAATGCCCTCTATTCCATGATTACCTATATCTCGGCATCTAAAACGCTTGATTTTTTGGTAGAAGGAATTGAAGAATACATTGGCGTAACCATAATTTCTACCAAAAGCGAAGAAATCAGGAAGATGCTTATCAATCAATTAGGACGTGGAGTAACTGTCTACAAAGGACAAGGTGGATTTGGAAAACGAGGCGAACGCAACGAAATAGACATCCTTTATTCGGTATTAACTCGTTTGGAATTAAATAAATTAAACACCGAAATAGAAAAAATTGATGCAGAGGCCTTTGTTGTGATGCACAGCGTGAAGGATACAAAAGGTGGAATGCTAAAAAAACGTCCACTGAAACATTGAAATATAAAACAATTTGTTTGTTTGATCGTTTATACATTATATTGATTCAAGATGAAGTATATCGCAATTAGTCTATTTCTCGTGTTAAGCTTTCAAGCTTGTAGTCAAACAAAAAAAAGCAATAACGATTCAATTCGCCTAAGTAAAATGACAAAAATACCACAAACCGAAGCCGAGTGGAAGGCCAAATTAAGTGAAGAAGAATACTATATTTTGCGTCAAAAAGGTACAGAAAGACCATATACTGGCAAATTTTTGATGCACAACGAAAAAGGTGTTTATACTTGCAGAGGTTGTGGGGCTCCTTTATTTACCTCAGATTCTAAATTCGATTCCCATTGTGGATGGCCAAGTTTTGATAAAGAAATCAAAAAGGGAGTCATCAAAGAAACCGTTGATAACACCCTAGGCATGCGTCGAATTGAAATTACCTGCGGAAAATGCGGTGGTCACCTTGGCCATGTTTTCGACGACGGCCCTACCGAAACAGGCCTAAGATATTGCGTCAATTCCGTTTCAATTGGGTTTGAGAAAGAAAAATGATGTATGATGTAAGATGTATGATGTAATTTTTACATTCTTAATTCTACATTCTTAATTCTACATTCCTCTTACATCTTACATCATACCTCTTACCTCTTACCTTTAACTAAAACTCCCTCCCCAATTCCTTACGCAGACGCTCATTTTCTTCTTCTAGCTTCTTAACGTATTTGATCAAATATTCGTCAGAGTGGTAATGCACGGAACTAGCTTTTGTGCCAATCCCTTGAATGACATTGTTATTATTAACATTAAAAACTTGAGTTGCATCAAAGTTCATTAATTGAGAAAGCTCAACGCCTAAAATTCCTGCAATTTGTTGTATTCTATTCAATGTAACGTCTATTTCACCTCTTTCCAACTTAGAATAACCACTCAAAGAAAGGTCCAAATCTGAGGCCATTTGTTGCCGAGAAATATTTTTCATTTCCCTAATTCGCTTGATATTATCGTATATTTTTGGTTCGCTTTCAAATGTATTTTCTGTTTCCATAGCACTTTTAGTTCAAAAAAAGTCGTTTGAGAGCTAAATTAATCAGATTATTTTAAATTAAAAACTAATAAGAAATATTTGTTGGGTATTTATAACTATAAAAATTCCCTATTTGACATAATTGGAAGTTCGTACCTAAACAATCACGTAAAAAAACAGATTAATAGTAATAATTAATTATCATTTTAAGATATTCGTATTTCTAGCTCTTTTACGTTTTTGCAGGGCTTGCTTAGCTAACAACAATGGACTGACCTCCTCTTGAATGGAGAAAATTTTCATCACATAGAGCAAATCCAAAACCCTCAAAACTTGTATGAGCGTTGGAACTGTAACTGATTCTCCTTTTTCAAGTAAACTCAAAGTAGATCGACTAATATTAGCAGCCAGAGAAACATCCTCTTGAGTCTTGTTTTGCAACAAACGATGATGTTTTACAAATGCCCCAATGGTCTTCGCCAATGAGTAATCACTCATTTCAAGGTACTCTTTGTATTGAATATCATTCATAAAATAACATTTAAAGACTTAATGACTGATTTACCATACAAATTTAGCTATAAAATTTACATATTTCAAAAATAGATTATTTTTATATTCCCATAGCCTTGAAATCACGAGAGATCAACAAACTTCAAATCCCTTTCCACTAAATTCCACACAATCCTTCAAAGTAGCAACAAATAAAAGCCGAAATACTTGCCTTATCAGCCAAAATATCAATTAAATGATAATTTTTTAGATTTTATTTCATAAAAACCAAAAAAATTCATACCACTTATATTGTATAAATAGTAATTAAAGTGGCAAAATAGTCGTAATTTATGGTAAAAAAAAGAGGAAAAAATAAGAAATTTGTCTTTTGCTAATATCTAACCATTAAAATTTGAAAAAATACATTTTTCCTCTTTTTGTTTTATCATTTGTCCTTGCGAGCAAAACGTGTCAATCTCAAACAGCTTGGAATGACTACATTAGTATTTATAGAAAATTCGGTAGTCCATTTGTAGGCGGTAACTGTCAAATGGTTCCTTCTTGTTCAAGATTTGCAGATATACAATTTAGAAAATTCGGCTTTACAAATGGATTTATCAATACTGCAGATAGATTATTGAGATGTAGTCATGATATTCAACATTACAATTTGACCAAAATTAATCACAACTATAAATTTATAGATTTTGGTGATGATTCTACAAATAAAGCCAATCAAGAAAAATGGTCGAAAGGCGTTTTTGCATATAGCGACCCAACAGATTCTATCAATCAATTTGTTAATTATTTGATAAATCAGGGACATTATTCTGAAGCCTTATTAGAAACAAATAGAATTCTATTTTCAACTGAACAGAAATTTTACACCAAAGAATTACTTGTAAACTATTTTAGAATTTTAAGAAAACTTAATCTTCAAGAGAGAATTCAATTGGATTATGAAGTTTTAGTTCCTGAGAAATTCAAATTAACCCCTGAAATATTATTTGAAATTGGTTTATCGTGGCTTGAACTAGAAAATCTTGAAAAATCAAGTTCTTATTTTTCCAAAATAAGCACAAACGAGAAAAAAAGAGATGACATTGTGAGCCAACAAACTTTAATTTTTCAAACTTTTATTGAATCAAAAAAAGGGAAATTCAAGAATGCTATAGCTATCAATGAACAGCTGAGTGAAAATTCAACATTCTTAAAAAATAAGAAAATTAATCTTTCCATTCTGAAAGAATTAGACAACTTCAAACCCAAAAATAAAAATACAGCAACCATCCTCGGAATAATTCCTGGAGGCGGTTACTTGTATTCAAACCATCCTAAAAGTGCTATTTCGGCATTAATAATAAACTCTTTATTAGGGTTCGCTACTATCTCAAGCTTCAAATCGCAAAATGCTGGGCTAGGAATATTAATGGGATTTACAACACTTGGATTTTATTTAGGTAATATCAAAGGTGGTGGTCTAGCTGCAGAAAGATATAATAATTCATTTTCGGATACTCGAATTCAAAAACTTTACCCAAATTTTTCACTTTAAATTTTACAATTATGATTAACATTTTCAAAAACACAAAAATCTCAAAAATTACAGCAGTCCTAATTTTGTTCTGCCTGTCTTCATTTTCTTTTCATTCAAATGCATACGGCAATTTAGCTACTGAAGTTAATTTACCAGCAGGAACAAGAATTGAATTAGAAACAGTGCAAACAATTAATTCTCAAACACAGATAGGCGAATCAATTGATTTTAAAGTTCGAGCTGATGTTTCAGTTGATGGCAAAGTTGTTATAAAAGCGGGCTCAATAGCCAAAGGCACTGTTATGTCCTCATCTAAGCCAAAAGGATTAGGCAAAGAAGGAAAAGTTGAAATTCAAGTTAAAAATGTTACTGCTGCTGATGGTAAAATTGTACCACTTTCTGCATCAAGCATCTCAAGAGAAGGTGAAGATAAAGCAACTATTTCCATTTTACTTGGCCTTTTTGTTTGTTTTCTGTTTTTATTTATGAAAGGTAAGGATGGAGTTATACCAGCTGGAACGACGACAGATGCAGTAGTTGCTTCCAATATGAAGATTGCTGTTTAATCGAAATAATTCTTAATAAAAAAGCCCCTCTTTGGGGCTTTTTTTATTACACAATATATCAAAAAACAAATGTTGGTATTTAAACTTTTACCCCCCCCTACGCAAACAACATCGCTGCACCGAATACCCCAGCGCTGTCGCCTAGTTTGGGCTTGACAATTTTGGTGTGAACTTCGCCGGAATTAAAAATGTATTTCTTGATACGCTCGTAGCCTTCTGTGTAAAGTAAATCAATATTGCCTACGCCTCCTCCTATCACTATTACTTCAGGATCTATCACATTGATCAACGTGGAGATCGCTCTGCCAAAATATTCCAAAAGTCGATCTATCGTTGCCTCCGCGTGTTTATCTTCTTTGGCCTCCGCTAATCGCAAAATTTCTTTTAACTTTAATTTTTGACCCGATTTTTGCTCATAAAATTGTTCCAGAGCTGGGCCAGAAATGACATTTTCTACACAACCTGCCTTGCCACAATAACAAGGCGTCCCTCCTTCTTCCAAAATATTATGTCCCCACTCGCCACCTATTCCATGCAGGCCATTAACTATTTTACCATGTACCACCAAGCCTCCACCTACTCCTGTTCCCATAATCACCCCAAAAGCTGCTTCCGCATTGGGATTAATCTCTTTCACTGCACCTAGCAAGGTTTCTGCCAAAGCAAAGGAATTGGCGTCATTGGCCAATTTTACTTCTACGCCTAAAATATTCTCCAAATCCCTCGCCAAATACTTTCCATTCAAACAGGTCGTATTGCAATTTTTCATGGTCAATGTCCTAGGATTCATTACTCCTGGTGTCGCGAATCCAATTTGCGTCGGCTGAATGGCTATTTTTTCAATTACTCTGTCCACCAATACCTTAATTTGATGCAAAATATGCTCATAACCTTTGTCGGATTCCGTGTCAATTCGTTCCCGAATGATCACTTTTGATGGATCTTTTTTGTCCAAAACCGCACACTCAATTTTTGTCCCTCCTAAATCAATGCCCCAAAGTAAATTTTCCATAGTTTATAATAGGTTTATCTTCGATTATCATCATTTTCTAACATACTCAAATAACTCATGTACCTGCTGGCTGCTATTTCTCCTTCCTCCACCGCTGCTCTTACCACACAGCCTGGCTCACTCAAATGCATACAATTATTGAATTTACACTCCCCCAACAAGGCACGCATTTCAGGGAAATAATGTGCTAATTCATCTTTTTCAATCTCTAAAATACCCAATTCTTTGATACCTGGACTATCAATCAAATAGGTATTATCTCCCAACTCCCACATGGTGGCATAAGTGGTAGTATGGACTCCTTTTTGCGCAAAATCTGAAATAGCTTTGGTTTTAATATTCAAATCAGGTGCAACGATATTTAATAAACTGGATTTCCCTACCCCAGAATGACCTGACATCAATGAAACTTTCCCTTGAAACATTTCTTTGAATTCGTCAATTCCCTCATTATTGGGTATAGAAGTGAACAAAATGCCATATCCTAATTCTTGATACAATCCCGCCCATTCAAATACTTGGTTCTTTTCATCTTCGTCCAACAAATCCATTTTATTAAAAACAATCTGAACAGGAATTCGAAATGCCTCTGCTGTAACCAAAAAACGATCCAAAAAGCCCAATGAAGTTTTCGGAAATTTATAGGTCATGATAAAAATAGCTTGATCCACATTCGCAGCCAATAATTGTCCTTGCCCCGTTTTATGCACCGATTTCCGAATCAAATAATTTGTTCTTGGTAAAATTTCCTCGATAACAACCGTTTGATTGGCCTCATCTTCAATGAAAAATCGAACCCAATCTCCTACCGCTATGGGATTAGAAGTCTGAGGGCCTTTTAATTTAAATTTACCCTTTAATCGGCCAGAATAGACTTTACCTGCTTCTGTTCTGATTTCATACCAAGACCCAGTGGAGCGAATAATTAATCCCTTTATTAAATCATTACTCATATATTAACCTCTATAAAGTTCATAATTTGATCTGTCGCACCAATATTTTCCTGAATATAAGCGATCGATTTCTTTTTAATCAATTGCCTACCTTCATCATTCTTGTTCAATGCTTCCAATTTCTCTTTCAATTCCTCCGTATTTTCAATGGGAAAGGCGATACCTAAATCTCTTAAATCACATGCCTCTTTAAATTTGGTATAATTTTTATTCCCAAAAAACAAGGCTGGCCCAAATACTGCTGCCTCTAAGGTATTGTGCAATCCTGCTCCAAATCCTCCTCCAATATAAGCGAATTTTGCACCTTGGTAGAGCGAGGATAAACGCCCAATCTCATTGACTATCAATACTTTATTAGCGGATATATTGCTTTGATTTTCTTCTTTGGAATAAATACTCGGGCTTTTCAATTGATTTCTCCAAGCTTCCAATTCTTCAGGATGGATTTCGTGGGGAACAATGATCCATTTTAAGTCCCATTGAGACTCATTAATAATTGGAATGAGCACCTGCATATCCGCTTCCCAAACAGAACCTAAAACAACAAATTCGGATTGATTTAAAAATTTGTCCAATAAATCCCATGATTCCACTTTTGGGGCTAATTGATTCACCCGATCAAAACGCGTATCACCAACCACCACCGTATTTTCGATGCCGATCTTTTTTAACAATTCTTTGGAAGAAATATCCTGCAAAAATAGTTGAGAATAACAATGCAACATCTTTCTATGAAGTCCACCATACCATTTAAAAAACACCGATTCTTCTCTAAAAATTGCTGAAACCAAAATGGTTGGAATATTTCGTTTTTTCAGGTTTGTTAAATAAAAATACCAAAATTCGTATTTAACAAAAACAGCAAAATCTGGTCGCACAATATCCAAAAACTTGGTCGCAGCCGATTTACTATCCAAAGGCAAATAACTCACAAAATCGGCTAAGGGGTAATTTTTCCGAATTTCATATCCCGAAGGAGAAAAAAAAGTCAGTAAAATAAAATGATTCGGATATTTTTCACGAATATTTTCGACAATCGGTCTTCCTTGCTCAAATTCTCCTAAAGAGGCGGAATGAATCCAAAATACGGGTTTTTGATTGTTTTGAAGATGTTTTATTAAACCTAACCACACAATATCCTGACCATCCGACCACAATTTAGCCTTCGCGTGGAACTTTGAAACAAGCCTAAGGGTTTGTCGATATAAAAACAAGCTAAAAGAATAAAGCCAAACTCTCAAGTTTTTCTTAAATTTGATGTTGAATCAATAAAATTACAAAATAAGACCAATATCCGCATCATCCTTATGAACTGGAATAATTTAACAGAAGAAGTACAATTGGATGAAATCATCACTGATTCACATCAAAAGCCTATCCTTATCTTCAAACATAGCACCCGTTGCTCGATATCTTCTACTGCACTTAATCGTTTAGAAAGAGCTTGGAATGAAGAAGAAAGTCCTGCCTATTTATTAGATTTAATTTCTTACCGCCCTATTTCACAAAAAATTGCTGAAATTTTTGATGTTGAACATCAATCACCTCAAGTTTTGGTTATCTCAAATGGAAAATGTAGTTACTCAGCTACGCATTGGGATATATCTTTGGATGAAATTAAACCACATTTGAATTAATTGTATGAAATCTAGCATTCCATTTTATTTTTTGCTGCTGTTTTTCCCATTGCTTGTCAATGGTCAGAGAAAGACAGTCCAGGTTGAAGCACCCAGTGTCAGCAAAAACAAAATAAATAATGCTAGCAACAAAAAAAGCAATCAGAAAACTTTAGCCACTCCATCTACCGAAAAAAAGGTATCAGATAGAATCAATACTTGGGCTATCGGAGTTAGCACCGCTACCAATTCTGGATTAATCGGCGGGATGAATGTTCGAAAAATTTGGGGAAAAAGAAATCAGAATTTGAATGTTTTGAACCTTGATTTAGCCCATATTAGAGATTACAGAGAATTCAATTCTCCTTATTCTTACAATGGACAAACGTACACAGAAGGTAAATTGAATTATTTATTTACTGTTAGGCCTGAATTTGGCAAAGAAATTACTTTGCTCAAAAAGTCCAGTCAAGGTGGCCCCGCATTAAAAGGCATATTTTCAACAGGCCCAACGTTAGGATTGCAAGCTCCTTACATGGTTGATGTAGCCACTTCGACAAATAATCCATACGGCAACCAATCAACCATTTCTGTTACAATGAAAGATTTTTTGGAGAACAAATATCCTAGTGCTGGAGTTGTAAGAGAATCTGGAATGTTTACGAGTATTGGGAAAAGTAAATTTGTACCCGGCTGGCATGTTAAATCAGCATTTAATATTGAATTTAATTCAGAAAAAAGTAGTTATATGGCAATTGAAGTTGGATTTATCATTGATGTTTTCAATAATCCGATCGAAATGCTAAACCAAAGTACCCAAAGGCCTGTTTATACAACTGGTTATTTAACTTTTTTATTAGGCAGGACTAAATAGAAATTATTTCTTAGCAACATGATTGAATTACCTCAAATAAATCCAAGTACCAATACCAACCGCAAACCAGATTGGTTGCGTGTTAAATTGCCTATTGGCGAGAAATACACCAATGTTCGTAAAATTGTTGACGAATACAAATTACACACCATTTGCCAATCAGGAAATTGTCCAAATATGGGTGAATGTTGGGGTGAAGGTACAGCAACTTTCATGATTTTGGGAAATGTATGCACCCGCTCATGTACTTTTTGTGCAGTAGCAACCGGAAGACCCCAAGAATACGATGTTGATGAGCCTCGCCGTGTTGCAGAAGCGATCCGATTAATGAAAGTGAAACATGCGGTAATTACTTCGGTCAATAGAGATGAATTAAAAGACAAAGGCGCAGAAATTTGGTACCAAACAGTTCGTGCGGTAAAAGAGGAAACTCCAGCTACCACCATCGAAACCTTAATTCCAGATGTAAAAGCAAATTGGGATGCTTTAATTCGAATGATTGAAGGCGGACAAGAAGTCGTTTCACACAACATGGAAACAGTTGCTCGCTTATACCGTTATGTGCGCCCACAAGCTAAATATGAGCGTAGTTTGGAACAAATTAAACGGACCAAAGAATTTGGCAAAAGAAATAAATCGGGTATCATGTTAGGTTTGGGTGAAACCAAAGATGAGGTTTTACAAGCGATGGATGATTTAGTAGCCAATGGTTTGGACGTTTTAACTTTGGGCCAATATTTACAACCGACCAAAATGCATCATGAGGTTATTGAATGGATTCATCCAGATACTTTTGCCATGTATAAGGAAGAAGGTTTAAAACGTGGATTGGCCTATGTAGAATCAGGTGCTTTAGTCAGATCAAGTTATCACGCAGAAAGACATATATAACAATATGCGATTACCAGCTCCCCATCAAAACGAATATGTATATATCATTGCAGGTGCAGGCTTAGCAGGATTATCTCTTGCTTATTATTTGAGCAAAAGTACCTTAGGAAATGCAAGCGTTTTAATCATAGACGAATTTCAGAAGAATACCAATGACAAAACCTGGTGCTATTGGTCTGATGAAAAAGAAGAATTTGATGTAATTGCGGAAAAAGAGTGGTCAAGAATCAGTGTTTTCCCTAAAATCGCTCCTAGCGATTTATTCGACATCACCCCGTATAAATATAAAAAAATCAAGAGTGAGGATTGGTATAATCATATCAAAAGTGAATTGTTAAAAAAATCAAATTTTCACTTTTTACAAGCTAAAATTCAGCAAATCAATTATGCAGGTATTGGTGTAAATGTAGAAACAAGTAAAGGAAATTATTTAGCTAAAAAGAAAGTTTTCGATAGTATTTCTCCTTTCCCCATTGATTTAGACAACCCATTGCACATCAAACAACATTTTTTGGGTTGGAATATTGAAAGTAATTTCCCTGCCTTTAAAGCTGACAGTGCCCATTTATTTGATTTCAGAGTAGCCAGTGGAAGAGATTGTGAATTCATGTATGTTTTGCCTGTAAATTCCCATACTGCCCTTTTTGAGCATACATTTTTTTCAGGCACCTTGAAAGATAAAGAGTATTATAAAGATAAAATTCGAGCTTATTTGGCTGCTTATTATGATTTAAGTGAAGAAGATTATCAAATCAAAGAAGAGGAATATGGAATTATTCCGATGATGGAATTAAACAATGAGCCTCAATATTTGTATCAAAAATGGATCAAAATTGGCACAGCAGGTGGATTCGTGAAATCAACTTCAGGTTACAGTTTTTTAAGGACACAAAAAATTTGTAAAAGACTTGTTCAAAATCTTGAAAATGAGAATTTTGAGGCGCCTTTAATCAAGAAGAGTTTGTTCAAAAGTTGGATAGATCGAATATTTTTAAAAGTTCTAGCCGAGTCTGAGATTCACGGAAATGAAATATTTGAGGCCTTATTCAAAAATAACTCACCTGTTTTAATCCTTAAATTTCTAGAAGAAGATACCCATTGGTTGGAGGACTTAAAAATCATGTCGAGTGTTCCAACTTCACCATTCTTCAAAGCAGTAATTGCAGATTTCACTCAAAAGAAATCAAGAAACTAAATAGTTTTGCTTGTTGCTAATATTAATCTTAAATTTGTACGTTTTTAAAATAAAAAAATTCGCTAATGGCATATTTATTCACCTCTGAGTCAGTTTCAGAAGGTCATCCAGACAAAGTAGCAGATCAAATCTCAGATGCATTAATTGACCATTTTATGGCTTTTGATCCAAGCTCGAAAGTGGCTTGTGAGACTTTAGTAACAACTGGCCAAGTTATTTTGGCAGGAGAAGTAAAAACCAATGTTAATTTAGATGTTCAATCCATTGCTCGTCAAGTAATTGATAAAATTGGATACAACAAATCAGAATACATGTTTGATGCAAGATCTTGCGGTATTCTTTCAGCTATTCATGAGCAATCTGCAGATATTAATCAAGGTGTAGACCGTTCTAATCCAGAAGAACAAGGTGCAGGTGACCAAGGAATGATGTTTGGATATGCAACTACAGAAACGGAAAATTACATGCCACTTGCTTTGGATTTGGCACATAAAATTTTACAAGAATTATCTTTGATTCGTAATAATGAACCCAATGTAATCGGCTATTTACGTCCGGATGCTAAATCTCAAGTAACCATTGAGTACAGCGATTCACACGTACCTCAGCGTATTGATACAATTGTGGTTTCTACCCAACACGATGATTTTGATACGGATGAGATGATGTTAGCGAAAATCAGAAAAGATATCATTGAAATTGCTATTCCACGTGTAAAAGCAAAATTAAAGCCTGAAATTCAAGCTTTGTTTAATGATAAAATCACTTATCACATTAATCCAACAGGTAAATTTGTCATCGGTGGACCACATGGAGATACGGGATTAACAGGTCGTAAAATCATAGTAGATACCTATGGAGGAAAAGGTGCTCACGGTGGTGGTGCATTTTCAGGAAAAGATCCATCCAAAGTAGATAGATCAGCAGCATATGCTACGCGTCACATCGCGAAAAACTTGGTAGCTGCAGGTCTATGTGATCAGGTTTTGGTACAAGTTTCTTATGCGATTGGTGTTGCTAAACCTTGTGGTTTGTTTATTGATACATACGGTACTGCAAAAGTCAATTTAACAGATGGAGAAATTGCCAAAGCTGTAGAAGGCATTTTTGATATGCGTCCGTATTTTATCGAACAAAGATTAAAGTTAAGAAACCCTATTTATTCTGAAACTGCGGCTTATGGTCACATGGGAAGAAAAAATGAAATAGTTACTAAGTCATTTCAAGGAAACAATGGACAAACGGTTGTTAAAGAGGTCGAATTGTTTACTTGGGAAAAATTAGATTATGTAGATCAAGTCAAACAAGTATTTGATTTGTAATCAATAAAATGATCATTAGATTAAAACAAAAAAAGACCATTCGGATTCCCCAAATGGTCTTTTTTATGTTTAATTCATTACTCAAACGAGATATTTGAGTTTTTTGCAGTTATTTGGTTAGCTTTTGCTTTGAAGCGTTTTATTTGTTCTGCAATGGCATTTAAAGCTAAATCTAATGCTTCTTCAAAGGACTTTGCTTTTTCTTTGACAAACAAAACAGCACCAGGTACTGATATCTTAATTTCTAACATTTTCTCTTTTACTTTCCCTACTCCTTGTTCAATTTTTAGAAAAACTTCTCCACTCGTTATTCGATCGTAAAAAGTATCTAATTTATTCAACTTAGTCTGAATGCTGTCCAATAATTTACGGTCCGCATTAAAGTGAATGGCATGTACTTGCACTTTCATAATCATTAAATTTAAAGGGTGAATAGATGCTTTGGGAATCTTAGCAAAGCCACCGAAAAACAGAACGTTTTAGATTCATCGAAAAGGTATATTATTTTCGAAAGCTTGTCAAGCAATTAACAAAAATTTATTTCCAAACAACGCGAATCAATGAAACAGGAATACCTAATTCAGCAAAAGAATCATGCCAAAAATGCTGTATAGCCGATAAATGATCGTTGGGAGACTTCACTTCAACAAAGGCATATTCATCGCCTCGTTGGATAAATAAATCAGGAAATCCTTTCGCATGGGTGGATAAACGTGACCACATGAGTGTTAGGACTTGTTGGAGCGCATTGACCTCCACGCATG
>JBJTNH010000110.1:0-45446 GCA_046073945.1 Aquirufa sp.
CAAGCCATTGACACTTACAATAACAATAGGCCACATTTAGCTCTGAAAATGAAAAAACCTTCTGAACTATATGCAGCCTAATGAGAATTTTTTAATAGTTTTAGAAAACCAAAACTGTCAACCTATTTCAGGACAAGACACCTACATCCTACATCCTACATCATACATCATACATCCTCACGTGTTTTTAATCTTCCTTATCATATAAAACAGTAAACTCGGAAAAAAGCGTTTTACAAAAAGTCCCAAGGCTTCTAATTTACCTCCCACAAAAAATTCTAATTTACCAGCTGAGATGGCGGAAACAATTTTTTCTGCAGTTAATTGAGGATCGAGTCCTTTGGCTTGATTAGGGTCCATTTTGGCATATTTCTCACCATTTTCATTCATGGCATTCAAAGAAATATCGGTTTTGATATACCCAGGTAGGATAGTCGTTACTTGAATCCCATCATGATATACTTCTGCTCTTACAGAATCAAAAAAGCCAATCAAGGCATGTTTGCTAGCTCCATAAGCGGCTCTTCTTGGTGTGCTAATTCTGCCAGCTACAGAGGCAATGGGGACAAATATACCCGATTTTTGTGTTTGAAAAATGGGTAAAATATGTTGTGTTAAGGATACGATAGAAAAGAAATTGATTTCAAAAAGTTTTCGATACACCTCAAATTTCGTATCTACAACGAAAGATCTTTGGCTTACACCCGCATTCAGAATAATGATATCTATTCTGCCAAATTGCGCAATTACTTCTTTGACCTTTTGTTGATGCAATGATAAATCAGTCATGTCAAAGGGAAGCACCATTGTCTCCGAGCCTAATTTTTGACATTTCTCTGCTACTCTCTCTAACTCTAATTCTCTTCTGGCAGACAAGATGATTTTTGCACCTTCTCGTGCCATTTGAATGGATAAAGCCTCTCCAATTCCTGAAGAGGCTCCTGTTACCCAAACTATTTTATCTTTAAATTTCATGAGTTTCAACCTCGCGTTGTATAGGTTTTAGGCCTCTTTAAATTCTGTCTTCTTGTTTTCTTGAAAGAATAAAACAAATAATGCAAGTACTAAAACTGCAATACCTGCTGGAACCATCCAAACCGATTTCCAATCATGTACGCCATCTTTCGTGTACATATCCAATACTATTCCGGATATTTTCGAACCAATACCCATTCCTATTCCATAAGTTGCCAAAGTAATTAATCCTTGTGCTGCATTTTTAATTTTAAAACCAGCTTTTTGATCGGTATAAATTTGCCCTGTAACAAAGAAGAAATCATAGCAAACACCATGTAAAATGATACCAATGTATAAAATCCATTCGCTTGAAATTCCATCTCCGTAACCAAAACAGATAAAACGAACGATCCAGGCAATTAATCCGACAATTAGCATCTTTTTAACGCCTAATTTCATAAATGCAATTGGAATCAAAAGCATGAAAATTACTTCTGATGCTTGCCCAAGCGACATTTTATTCTCTACATTGCTCATGTGAGAATCCGTTAAAGATGGATTAGCCATGGCATAATAAAAGGAAAGTGGGATGCAAATCAATATCGATGAAATAAAGAATATCAAGAAAGAGCGATCTTTGAAAAGTTGTAGCGCATCCAATCCAATGATTTGTGAAATAGATGAATTGGCATCTGCTTTTGGAGGTGTATCAGGTAAAAAGAAGGCATAAATTCCTAAGGCAAAAGAACTTAGCATTGCAATTTGAAAAATAGTTACTTGATCACCTAATGCCATAAATCCGATGATATTTGTTACCACAATCCATGCAACTGTTCCTGTTACACGTATGCTTGGGAATTCCTTCTCTGGGTTTTGCATTTGATTCATCGCAATGGAACTAGACAATGCCAAATTGGGAGCAAAACAAAGTGTATAAGCTAAAATATACCAGAAAAAATTCGCTGCATCTGTATTTTGACAAAGGAAATATAGAATAACTCCACCCAATAAATTCAAAACGCCCATCACTTTTTGGGCAGAAAAAAATCGATCTGCAATCAGACCAACAAAAAATGGAGCTGCAATAGAGGCAATAGAGAAAGTTGTATAGGCCATACCCACTTGATCGCCTGTTGCATGTAAAGTTGTTAAAAGGTATTTACTCATCTGACCATACCAAGCTCCCCAAGAGAAGAACATTAGAAACATCATGGTCATTAATTGAAATTTGGTAGTGTTTTTCATATAAAATGGTGTTGTTAAAGCTCAAAAGTACAAATTACAAATAAATTTATCATTTTATAAATATTTTATTTTGGATGAAATGCTATCCTTTTTTAAGCTGTTTTTTTATTAAAATCAAAAAAATAAGATTGTATTCCATATTTTATAACCTAATAAATAAAGAATTGCATAATTTCCTTCATTTTTATTTCATTTTGAATGCTGATTGAAATGTTTTGGAGCTGTCTAAGTATTTGATATTCAAGTATTTTTCTATTTAGTTTGAATAAAATTAGTCAAGCAATTTATACAAGCAATGTTTTTAATCAGTATTTATCTAATTTCAGGTCGTCCTTCAGGTAATTTTCAAGGTTCTACCACATTGTTCCTCACGATTTTCACAATCATTGCATGTACACTCATCGGAGTGGGTATATTATTGTTTCGTAAAAGAAAAGAATGGTTGGCTCATTCTAAAATGACCTATGGAAAAATTGTGGAAATTTCAAAAAGGTATGCCAGAGATGATCATTCTGGCCGCTTCCCAATCTATTTTCCTATCGTTTCCTATCAAGTGAATGGTCATGAATTTAGAAGAGAAGCAGACAAGGGCTTAGGGCAAGATTGCTTCATAGGTCAAGAAATTGAAGTCCGATATTTGGCCCAAAATCCCATGGAAGTCGCTTTGAGTGAAAACAATGTTCCAGTCTTGAGTCCAACAATTTTCTTCATTCTCGGTATTTTGATGATGATTAGCGCGTTGGTGCTATTGGTTGTTATATAAAAGAGAAGAGAGAAAAGAGAAGAGAGAAAAGATGAAAGAGAAAAATCTTAATGGATTCTTAATGCCTTAATGTTTAAAAGAAAATAAATGAAGTAAGATGTATGAGTTTTAGTCCTGTAAAATTCTCATTCTACATTCTTAATTTTAAATTCTAAATTCCTCTTACATCTTACATCATAGATCATCAACTACCAATAAATCGGTCCTTTTCCTAAATACTTTTCAGCAATGGGCATGTAATAAGATTTCAATTCCTCATAGTTAGGGACTACTGGCGATTTGGTATATAAATCATACTGATTAAAATCGTTGATCCAATCCAAATATTGTTCATCTTTTTTAGTCATGAACTGCTTGTAAGATCCACCAGTATGCCAAGGATAAAACGAATGGTAACGAACCATCACCATACCTTCTTCTGGAATTTTATTGTCTTTATGATTTTTCAAGACTTGGTACAAATATTCATCATGTCCCCAAGCTATTTGCAAATTATCTAGTCCACATCCTTCTGAATAAACCCCTAAATCAGTGTTGTATCGAGGATCTTGCATATCTGGATTCAAAGCATTGAATTCAGGATAAACACAAGTGTCAGGTAATTTGGCACCTACTACAAAAATATCACCCACTAATCCCCATTGTTCAGCTTGACTTGTTCCATCCTCATCTGATCCGAAAAGATACATGGCCTTTCCTAAATCGTGAATTAAACCTACTAGTTGCATCCAATCAGGACGACCTGCCGCACGAATTCCTTCTGCTGATTGTAGTAAATGTATAATATTCGGCAAATTTAAATCAGGATCACTTACATCTACCAACACATTTAAACGCTCCATCATATCCCATAAATCCATCGGATGATCAAAGGTCAAATATTTCTTTTTCATGCGCTGAACATAATCGAATGTTTGACGAGAACGCATCTTGCGATAATGCTCTTTGACAGCTGCAGTGATGTCACCCTGCTCGTAATTTCTAAATTCAGCTTTTTCTTTCGCTACTGTTGATTCCATAGTTTTGATTTTATCAAGCGACTAAATTAAAAAAAATATATAAGTTTTAAAAGGCCTACCATCCATCATCTTTTTTCGATTTAGGAGCTGGAGCTGACGTCTTTTTAGGGCTAGTCCAATCATTGCTTGAATTAGCTTTAGGGGAATTAGCTTTTGAAGTAGTTGTATTCGTTGTATTTCCTTTCAGATTGGTAGTTAAATCTACTCGACTAAATACGCGACAAATAATTTTCCATTCATCGTTTACTTTCAATAGACTTAAAAGATCGATATATTTAAAATCATCAAAACTCAATTCGGTACTAGCTTGAGCTGAAATTCCAGCATAAGAATAGCTTATTAATTTGCTTGTCGCTTTTACACCACCTGTAGGTGTTTTGGAAATAAATGTTTTGACAGGGAAATCCTGAATTTTTCCAGTTGAATTATTGACTGTCCGAAGGATGGCAGCAGGGTGAAATGCTTTGTTGAGCAAGGCTGTGTCACCTTTGGTAATACCATCTAAATAATTGTAAACCGTATTTTTGATCAACTCATCTTCCGATTGAGCGCTCAATAATTGTGGCAAACAAAGGACCAATAATGTTAGTAATAACCCTTTCATAAATGTTTTCATCTTATTTAGTGTTTATAATGTTAATTTCCTCCATTCGTAAATTCAAGAGGTAAAGGTTCTCCTTTCATAAAGAAAGCAGCTTTTTCCGGGTATAAAATGGATTGAGCAATATTGATTTTTCCCAAAGAATGATTGGCCATGTTACCCAAGATGATGATAGCAGAATTGTCTTTTGCATTGTGCAAATAGTAATTTTTGAAACCATGCCACCAGCCAGTATGGTAAGTTAGCCATTCTCCATTCTCTAGTTGAGTTAATCTCCAACCAAAACCATAATTTTTGGGTAACATTTTTGGGCTGATGTGTTGCGGAGTAAATGCTTCAGCCAATGTTGTTAATTTAACAAGTTTCTCCTCATTCAAGGCCATATCCCAATGGTGCATGTCTTCCACGGTGGAATAAATTCCTTTGTCGCCAACAACACCGTCCAAATGATCAAAAGCTACTACTGCAGGGTCTCCTCTTCTAGGAGAATAGCCAGTGGCTGCATTTTTTAACATTTCAGGATGCATTGGGTCATACACGAATGTTTCGTGCATATCTGAAGGGTCGAAAATGTTTTTCTTGAGGTATTCTCTGAAATTTTGCCCACTTAATTTTTCAACGATGTATGCCAATAAAAGGTAATTTGTGTTGTTATAGCTGAATTTAGCATTTGGTCGATAATCGATTCTAGGTTTAAAGCGAATCATTAATTCAACCACTTTGCTATTGGTTAATGGGATCTTTTTGTCGTAATATTTATCTAAACAATAGGCATAATTGGGTAAGCCAGATTTATGAGTCAATAAACTTCTTATCGTAATAGAGCTATCATAAGGGAAATTAGGGATATGTCGATAAACAGGGTCATCATAATTTAACAGATTTTTCTCTTTTAATTGCATGATGGCTACTGCTGTAAACTGTTTTGAAACAGAAGCTAATTGAAAATGCGTATGTGGCTTTATGGGGTCTTTGGTGAAATAATTTGCGTATCCGAAAGTCTTTTGGTAAATAACTTTTCCGTATTGAGAAATTAATACTGCACCATTAAAGCCAGAGGTTTTATGTAATTTTTGAAAAAATGTATCCAGCTTGATGGCTTTTTGTTGAGCTACACTTGGATTGTACAATGCCGCAAGGCTATCATTTTTTCTTTCAGCTTGACTCGAAAATTCGAACAAGTGTCCAGGCTGATGAGAGCACGCCACTAAGCCTATAATGATACAAAAGGAAAAAAGGAATATCGAATGAGTAAATGTTTTCACTGGAATAAAATTGAACTAGACAAAGCAAGATACTTTAAAAGCCTTTTTTTAACAAGTTAATTGAAAGGAAAATTAGTTTATTTTTTATCCTTACATTTGGAGCTTATTTATCGTATGGATTGAATGAAGCAATTGTTGGTTCAAATTTTATTGATTCTTTTGAAGGTTTATCAAGGAATGATTTCTCCTTTTTTGCCAAACGCCTGCAGATACCAGCCAACCTGTTCGGAATATACGAAACAGGCATTAATGAAATATGGTTTAATAAGAGGCCTAAAATTAGCTATCAAAAGAATTTCCTCTTGCCATCCATGGGGAGGAAGCGGCCATGATCCGGTACCTTGAAAGAAGAGAGAAAAATAGGTAATAGGTAAGAGGTAATAGGTAAAAGTGTTTTCTTACCTCTTACCTCTTACCTCTTACCTTTTACCTCTTACCTATTACCTCTCTTTTCTAAGGTGTAACAGACTAGCACAGTTGGTAAATTTTAAAAATTGGATTATTTTAATAAGCATTTTTATTAAATATGTTTAATTCGGAAATATATTGCAGAAAAAAAATGTAAAAAAATAAAAAAATATTTCGTATTGAAAAAATACAATATCCTGATTCTGTTTATTCATTGATTTTGATTTTTTTTGATAAAAAAAGCCATTTAAAATTGAATATTTATAGTTTTTAAATTTTTCTAATAATCAGTACTACACTGTGCTAATTTTCTTACAATTCTATTTTTCGTACAATTTTTAGTCGACAAATTTACTTTCTGTAACGTGGAAGCATTTTTTTATATGAATTTTCTTGTTTTTTTTTGCAACGGTTTTGAAGTAGACTGTTATGTCTTTTGAACAGTTTTCTACGGATGTACTCAATACAAAGTAAATTATGAAACAAAGCTTGCCCTCTACACAAAACCATGAAGTATTTATTCATTCATTTAAACCCTTAATTTTTCACTTATGATTCATTCTTACGAAAGAGTGGATCGCCTTGTGCGATCGGGTGCAAGTAAGCTGAGCTTTTCTAAAGTATTCAGTCTTGCTATTGCGCTTTTAATTTCCTTGGGTGCATTTGCTCAAGATGTGGTTACAGGAAAGGTTACTGATGCTGCTGACGGCTCAGGAATTCCTGGTGTTTCAATTGCGGTTAAAGGTACTTCTAAAGGTACTCAAACTGACGTTAACGGAACTTACAAAGTAAACGCTGCTAAAGGTGCTACTTTGGTATTTAGTTTTGTTGGTTATGTTAAAAAAGAAGTAGTAGTTGGTTCTTCAACTATTAACGTGTCATTATCTGCTGATAACAAAGCTTTGGAAGAAGTTGTTGTGGTAGGTTATGGTACTGTTAAGAAAAAGGATTTGACTGGTGCTGTTACAACAATCGGTACAAAGGATTTCCAAAAAGGTATCGTTACTTCTCCAGAGCAATTATTACAAGGTCGTGTAGCTGGTGTTCAGATTACACAATCAAGTGGTGAGCCAGGTGGAGGAATCAACGTACGTATTCGTGGTACATCTTCTGTTTATGGTGGTAACCAACCTTTATTCGTAATCGACGGAGTACCTCTTTCATCTGATGCAACTGCAGGTGGTGTATCTGGTACATCTTTAGGTTCTCAACCTCCTAAAAACCCTTTAAACTTCTTGAATCCTAATGATATCCAAAGCATTGACATCTTAAAAGATGCTTCTGCAACGGCTATTTATGGTTCTCGTGGTGCGAATGGTGTTGTGATTGTAACAACTAAAAAAGGAACAGGAAAAGGATCTTTGAACTATGATGTATCTTTCGGTATTTCTACTATCACGAAGAAATACGATTTGTTAAGTGCTGAGGAGTATGCAAAAGTTGCTTTACCTGCTCAAAACTTAGGATCTAAAACAGATTGGCAAAATGAGTTATTCAGAACAGCTATCACTAAACAACATAATTTATCTTATGGTGGTGGTGATGCAACTGGTAACTACCGTGTTTCTTATGGTATCTTAGATCAAGAAGGTATCATCAAGCGTTCTTCCGTAAAAAGAAATAACTTGTCTTTTTCAGGTGGAAAGAAATTCTTCGGAGATCGTTTGAATTTGAATTCTAACTTAACTGTTTCAAGTTCAGAAGATTCAGGTTTGCCAAATGGTCAAAACTCAGGTTTTGAAGGTGATTTATTAGGTGGTGTTTTGAAATCAAACCCAACTATGCCAGTAAGAAATGGTGATGGAACTTTCTATCAATATTCAACTGCTGAATTAAACCCAATTGCTTTATTGAACTTATCAAAAGATAACACTTACACTTTACGTGCTTTGGGTAACTTCAACGCTGAATTACAAATTGCTAAAGGTTTGAAATTCAAAACGGTTGTTGGTTTTGATCAATCTATGTCTACTCGTAAAGCAGCTTTCTCTAAAGACTTAGTTGTTTCAGGTATCAAAGATAAAGGCCGTGCTTCTATCGCAGATATTTATACAAACAATCAATTATGGGAGAACTATTTCACTTATGACAAAGATTTCTCAGGAATTACTTTAAATGCAATGGCGGGTTATTCTTACCAATCATTTGCTTACGAAGGAAAGAACATTCAAGCAACGAACTTCAGAACGAATGATTTGGACATCATGTTAAACAACATGGCTTCTACTCAATTCGGTTCAGGTAAAGTAGGTGCTTTCGTTTCTAATTCATTTGGAACAAAAGACGAATTACAATCTTATTTCGGACGTGCTAACGTATCAATCAACGACAAGTATTTATTGACTGCTACTTTACGTGTGGATGGTTCTTCTAAATTTGGTGGTTCAAACAAATATGGTTATTTCCCATCATTTGCTGCTAAATGGAAATTATTGAAAGAAGATTTCATGCCGAAAGATATCTTTGATGATTTAGCTTTACGTGTTGGTTATGGTGTAACTGGTAACCAAAATATTCCTCACAACTTATATGATCAACGTGATCGTTATTCTGATTGGGGAACTAACAATGATGCTCAAGAAATTACAGGTGGTGGTTTAAACCCAGTAACTTTCTCTAACCCTAACTTGAAATGGGAAACTACAGCATCTACTAACTTTGGTATTGATTTTGCTATCTTGAAAAACCGTTTAAGCGGTTCAATTGAGTACTACCAAAAGAATACAAAAGATTTGTTATTCCAAGTAATCTCTGCTCAACCAGCTCCAACTCCATTTGCTTGGAAAAACTTGGATACTGATATTGAGAACAAAGGGGTTGAGGTTAACTTAACTGGTATCATCGTTGATAACGCTAACTTTACTTGGGAAGCATTATTAAACGTTGCTCAAAACTCAAACATGGTTAAAAACTTAGGTGGTGTTTACGATACAGGTGAAATTTCAGGTCAAGGTTTGACAGGTGCTTTTGCTCAACGTATTGCTGCTGGTCAACCATTGTTCTCTTTCTTCTTACGTGAGTTTGGTGGATTTGATGCAACTGGTAACTCAATTTACCCATCAGGTGACTTCCAAAAATTCGTTGGAATGTCTGCATTGCCAACTTTAACAGGAGGTTTGACAAATAACTTCAAATACAAAAACTTTGATTTAAGTTTATTCTTCAACGGAGTATTTGGAAATTATATTTATTCAAACACTGCTAATGCTTACTTCACTAAGGGAGCTTTGAACAACGGACGTAACGTTACTCGTAATGTAGTTGGTTTAACGGAAGGTGCTTACAATGCTCCAGAAGTATCATCTCGTTTCATCGAGAAAGGTGATTTCGTTCGTCTTCAAAACTTAACTTTAGGATACAAAGTTCCTACAAAAGGTAAAGTATTGTCAGGTCTTCGCGTGTATGTGTCTGGTCAAAACGTATTGACTTTCACAAACTACTCAGGTCAAGATCCTGAGGTTAGCACAAACAAGTCGATCAATGGTATCTCATCTGCAGGTATCGATTATCAGGCTTACCCTCGTGCAACTACTTGGACAGTTGGTGCTAATTTTTCATTCTAATTTATTAATCAAAAAAAAATGAAAAGATATATTTTATTAAGTGTTTTCGCGGGACTTTCTTTAGCTTCAGTTACGTCTTGTACTGATTTAGAAGTAAAAGAAATTGATTCGATAAAGCGTGTTTCAACTGGTTCAGGTTATACACCAGGTAATGCTACTCAATTGTTAGAGTCGGCATATAAATCATTGTCTACATTCAACGGACAAGATAATATTTATGCTTTAGGTGAGCATACGACTGCAGAAATGATTCCTCCTACACGTGGTGTGGATTGGGGTGATAATGGAGTTTGGAGAACCTTGGATCAACATACTTGGGATGCCACTCACTCATGGAACCAAAATGCTTGGAATGGTTTACACTCAAACGTATTTAAGTGTAATGAAATCTTAGCAGCTAGTCCATCTACATTACAAGCTGCTGAAGCTAAATTCATTCGTGCATTATTTATGTACTATGCAATGGATTTCTGGGGACAAGTTCCATTCAGACAAGTAACTGAAGGTGTAAATGATAATCCAAAAGTATTAACTCGTTCTGAGGCTTTTGATTTTATCGTGAAAGATTTGACAGAAGCATTACCTGCTTTGCCAAGTTTCGGTCCTGCTGGAACAACTGGAAAAGCATCTAAAGCGGCTGCTAATTTCTTGTTAGCTAAATTGTATTTGAACAAAGCGGTTTACAAAGGTGCACCAGCATTGTCTTATACGTTTGATAACGCAGATATGGCGAAAGTTGTATCTTATGTAGATGCTATCACTGCTGATGGTTTTACATTTGATTCAGATTATTTCAACATCTTCTCTAAGAATTCTCAATCTGAGATTATTATGAAGGTTGATGAAGGAGATGCTTCAACTCGTTATTACATGACTTTACACTATGGTCAAGATCCTTCTGGTTGGAATGGTTTTGCAACTTTAGGTGATTTCTACAATACATTTGATGCTTCTGATGCACGTCGTGGAAAAGCTCCAAAATTAGATGGAACTAAGTATGCAGGTATCGGTTGGGGATTCTTAAAAGGACCACAATTCAATGCTAATGGTACTCCATTGATCGATGAGCGTTCCAAGAAACAATTGGATTTCTCTGCTGATGTTAAATTAGCTGGAGCTTTGACTCACGAAGGTATTCGTGTTATCAAATGGCACCCAACTGATGCTGGAAAAATGATTTTATTCCGTTATTCTGAAGCTGCTTTGATGAAAGCTGAAGCTTTAGTTCGTTCTGGAAAAGCTGCTGATGCTTTAACTTTAGTTAATGCAATGCGTGCTTCTCACGGTGCAACTGCTTTAGGTTCTATCACTGTTGATGGTATCTTCAAAGAGTGGGGTAACGAAATGTACTGGGAAGGTATGAAGCGTACAGTTGAAGTTCGTCATGGTAAATTTACTTCTGGAACTGGTGTTTTGGATAGCAAAAAATCTGACGTGAATACTTTATTGTACCCAATCCCTGCTTCTGCAGTTGTTTCGAATCCTAATTTGAAACAAAATCCAGGATATTAATAATTATTCATTTTATGAATGTGGGAAATGCTCGAATATTCGGGCATTTCCTTTTTTTACCAATTGTATTCATTGTAATTTTGCTTCATGTTAAAAATGAAATCAAAGGCTATTCTTAGCATTTTTTTATGCTTTTCTCTTTCTGTTTTTTTCTTTGCATGTCAATCCAATGAAATGGATTTGTCAAATGTTGAAAAGGAATTAAAGCAAATGAAAGATCATCAAGCTAAAGTTATAGTCAAAATAGATGGTCAAAAATTTTATTCCGATACAACTATTTTTACTGGGAGTGTTCAATTGCGTTCATCTTCCATTCGTGCAAATCTGTATGACTCCAAAAGAAGTAATGTGATTTTTTCTGTCATGGAAAACGATTGGTTTCGGAAAAAGAAGAAAGTGTTTCAAGTTAAAAATGGTGAAACTACTAGTGTTAATGTATTAGTCGGAAAAATAACCGATGCACTTAAAAACAAAGGTTTAGGCTATTTGTTTGTTAATGGGGAATGCGAAATCATCAGCTTTAATAAAGAACAATTAGTGGCTAAATTTGAAGGTTTGACAGCCGAATATATGTCGATGTCAGATCAAAATAAATGGCAAAAAATACAAGGCCTAATCATTATAAAAAAACCAGATTATCAGTTGATGGAATTGACAGAAACTGAAATTTTTCCTTAAAATAATTACTTGGAATGAAATTACTTAACCTGATTTTTGGACTTTCAGTCGTTTTATTTTTTACCCTTTCGTGCAATGGACCTAAAGGGGATGCCTTGTTCGAATTAATGGATGAGAGCGATACGGGTATTGATTTTCAAAATCAAGTTAAAAATAGAGAAGACTTCAATATCTTTAATTACCGTAATTTTTACAATGGTGGTGGTGTAGGTGTTGGAGACCTCAACAATGATGGCCTTGTGGATGTGTTTTTTACCTCCAACATGGGCTCTAACAAATTATACATCAACAAAGGAAATTGGAAGTTTGAAGATATAACTACTCAAGCGGGAATAAGTGGCAAAGGTAAATGGGGTACGGGAGTCGTGATGGTCGACATCAATCAAGATGGATTATTGGATATTTATGTGTGTAATGCGGGGTATCAAAAAGGGATTCCACAAGGGAATGACTTGTACATCAATCAAGGGAATTTGAAATTTGTCGAATCTGCAAAAAAATATGGTTTAGATGATCCTGGATACACAACTCACGCTGCTTTTCTAGATTATGACAAAGATGGAGATCTTGATTGCTACATATTAAACAATAGTTTCATTCCAGTTAATACCCTCAATTATTCCAATAAGCGCGAATTACGTGCGGAAGATTGGCCTGTCAAAGATTTCTTGAAAGGGGGAGGAGATAGATTGTTAAGAAATGATGCTGGAAAATTCGTGGATGTGACCAAAGATGCTGGAATTTATTCTTCCTTAATCGGCTTTGGTTTGGGAGTTTTGGTTGGGGATGTGAACAATGATAATTACCCTGATATTTATGTTTCCAATGATTTTTTTGAAAAGGATTATTTATATATCAATCAAAAAAATGGAAAATTTAAAGAGGAGATCGAGGATCGAATGGATCATTTAAGTATCGCTTCGATGGGTGCGGATATGGCAGACATTAACAATGATGGTAAACAGGAAATTTTTACTACAGAAATGTTACCAAGGGCGGAAGAACGCTTAAAAACAACCACTTCATTTGAGAATCATTATGTGGCTAAATTAAAAAAAGACCTAGGTTTTTATCATCAACTACAACAAAATTGCCTTCAATACAACAATGGCGACGGTTCCTTTAGTGAAATAGCCAACTATGCAGGCGTCAATGCCAGTGACTGGTCTTGGGGTGCTTTGATGTTTGATGCAGACAATGATGGATATAATGATATTTATGTATCCAATGGGATTTATCACGATGTGATCAATCAGGATTTTATTGACTTTTTTGCCAATGATTTAGCCCAAAAGATGGTGATGTCTAAAAATAAAACCAAAATGGACGATATCATTAACAAAATGCCATCCAATCCAATTGCCAATAATTTCTTTCACAATAATAAAAATCTAACTTTCTCTGAATCCGGTTCTGAATTTGGATTTGATACGCCTTCATTTTCCAATGGATCCGCTTATGCTGATTTAGATAATGATGGTGATCTTGACCTTTTAGTGAATAATGTTAATCAACCTTGTTTTGTTTATCAAAATCATTCTGAAAAAAAGAAAGTGGATCATCATTTTGTTCAAATTGTGCTAAAAGGAGATAAATCAAACCAATTTGCTATTGGTTCTCAAATTCAAATTTTCGCGAATAAGCAGATTTTTTCGAGGTATATCGCTCCTTCTAGAGGTTTTCAATCAAGTACTGAATATAAGCAAACCATTGGCCTAGGGAATCATTCTAAAATTGATTCTATCCAAGTTGTTTGGCCCAATGGCTCAATGACTGTGATTCATTCTCCAAAAACAGATAAGCTCCATAAAATTGACATTTCATCTGCTCAAAATCCTAAAGCGAAAGTCAAAGAGCAAACTGGAAAATCCATTTTTTCAAAGGTTCAAAATACCTTGGATTCACACATTGAAAATCCTTACGAAGATTTTTATAACGAGAGAAATATCCCATACATGATCTCCGCAGAAGGTCCAAGAGCTTGTGCAGGCGATGTCAATAAGGATGGTAAAACAGATGTGTTTATAGGTGGTGCCAAAAATCAAGCGAGTCAATTATACCTTGGTACAAGCACCGGATTTACGTCTAAACCTCAACAAGTTTTTAAGAATTTGGCTTATTTCGAAAACACCTATTCTACCTTTTTTGATGCGGATAAGGATGGCGATTTAGACTTGTATTATGGAGTAGGTGGAAATGAAGCAGATGCCAATTCCCGAGATTATGTAGATCAATTGTTATTGAATGATGGAAAAGGTAATTTTTCAATCGCACCTGGTAACCTACCATTTAAAAATACCAATTGTGCTTTTGCGAAGCCTTTCGATATCGATAACGATGGCGACTTAGATTTGTTAGTAGGAAGTAGAAGTGTACCCAAACAGTTTGGTTTACCAGCTGATTCCTATTTATGGATCAATAATGGTGCAGGCAAATTCAGCGATGAAACTAGCAAATTAGCGCCTGACCTGAAACAACTAGGAATGGTCAAAGATGCCTGTTTCATTGATTTAAACAAAGACAAAAAAAATGAAATTGTCATCATTGGTGAGTGGATGGCTCCTGCAACTTTTTACATAGAAGGTGGTAAATTAATTAAAAAAGCTAATTCTTTGGATAAGCTAAATGGAATGTGGTCTGCCATTGCTACTGCTGATTTAAATCAAGATGGTCAAGCCGATTTAGTTCTTGGAAATATTGGTCAAAATTCGTCTTGTTTTGCGGACAATTTATTGCCGGTGAAAGTTTGGAATTATGATTTTGATAACAACGGGACAAATGATAAAATTTTGACCAAATCCATTAATAAAGAAGATGTTCCCTACTTTTTGAAGAGAGAAATTGCAGAGCAATTTCCAGCCTTGAAAAAAGAAAACTTATCGCATGGTGATTATGCAAAAAGAATCTTGAGTGATTTGTTTCCTAAAGGAATCATCGATTTGGCTAAGAAAGTTCAAGTAGATTTTAACCAATCCATCATCGCTTTATCCAAAGGTAATGGGCAATTTGAGATCATTGATTTACCAGCCGAGGCTCAATTTTCAAGTGTTCAAGCACTTTATTGTCGTGATTTTAACAAAGATGGGCAGATAGATATTTTGACTGCTGGTAATTCAACACATTTTATTCCGATGTTTGGCCGTTTGGATGCGAATAAAAGTGCTCTATTCCTAAATCAAGGCAAAGGTCAAATGAAATTCTTTCCAAATGCACAATCGGGTATGTATTTAAAAGGGGAAGTAAAACAATTTTTGCCGATTCAAATGAATCAAAAGGATTGTATCATTTCATTGATTAATCATTCGAAACCTGTTATTTATTCTATCAATTAATTGACTATGATGAGGAAACTGCTTGCTGGATTTTTGCTCTACTTTTTCATAGTTGCTTGTTCCAACAAAAAGGAATCATTACCGCTTTTTCGATTATTGAATTCCGATCAAACAGGTTTGGATTTCTCCAATGATTTGATTCCTAACAATCAAAAAAACATTTTCACGTACATGTATTTTTACAATGGAGGTGGAATTGGTGCCGGAGATTTAAACAATGATGGATTAATTGATGTGTGTTACACTTCCAATTTGGGAGAAAATAAATTATTCATCAATCAAGGGAAGTTAAAGTTCAAAGACGTTTCAAAGCAAAGTAATTTCAATCAAAATAAAACTTGGTCCAACGGTGTTTCCATTGTTGATATTAATCAGGATGGTTTATTGGATATTTATGTTTCACAAGCGGCTGGATTTGATTTTTTGAAAGGGCATAATTTACTATATGTTTGTCAAGGAATCACCAAGGACGGTGTTCCAATTTACTCAGAAAAATCGCAGGAATTTGGTTTGGATGTGGCAGCCCTTGGGACGCAGGCCGCTTTTTTTGATCAGGATTTGGATGGAGATTTAGATTGTTTTTTATTGAATCACTCTGTTCATCAAAATGGAACATTCGGTTTTAGATCTAATTTTCAAGGTAAATTCCATCCATTGGCTGGTGATCGATATTTGGAGAATAAAGGAGGAAAATACGTAGATAAAACGGCTGAATCAGGAATTATTAGTGATGTTTTAGGTTATGGATTGGGTCTTGCGGTTTCGGACATCAATTTAGATGGTTATCCGGATATGTATATCGGAAACGATTTTCATGAAAATGATTATTTGTACATCAATAACCAAAAAGGTGGATTCTCTGAAAATTTAGAGAAATCCATGATGCATACGTCCCAGTTTTCTATGGGTATTGATATTGCAGATATTAACTCAGATGCCTATCCAGAGATTATTTCCTTGGATATGTTACCCAATGACCGAGAAATTTTAAAGCGTTCAGAGGGGGAGGATTCTTACAATATTTTTCAATACAAAATACGCCAAGGTTACAACCATCAATTTGCTCGAAATAATTTACAATTCAACCGAGGTAGTAGTGGAAAGTTTTCTGAAATAGGCTTAATGTCAGGCGTTTATGCAACGGATTGGTCATGGTCACCTTTGTTTTTTGATTTTCAAAATGATGGTTTAAGAGATTTATTCATTAGTAATGGAATCCCCAAGAGAATGAATGACATCGATTACATTCAATTTGTCTCCAATGAAGAAGTTCAAAAAAAGATTGAGCAGAAGAAAATAGATGAAAATGATCTTAGTTTGTCTGATTTGCTCCCAGAAATAAAATTACCCAATCGTTTTTTTACCAATCAAGGTGATTTGAAATTTGAAGATGCAGTTGAACAAATTGAAGGAAATGAAAATTCATTTTCAAATGGCGCGATTTATGCCGATTTAGATAATGACGGAGACTTGGATGTGGTTACTAATAATATCAACCAAAAATCTTTTGTGTATGAAAATTTGAGCCCATTTGTCCCAGGTAAATCTGACTATTTACGTATTAGCTTAAAAGGGCCTCAAGGTAATTTGAATGCCATTGGTGCCAAAGTTTGGGTGTTTTCCAAAGATGGTCTGAATGTCCAACAAAAGTTTCCAGTGAGGGGTTTTCAATCAAGTATGGAAATTCCAATGCACATGGGTTTGGGCAATGCTGCGAAAATTGATTCCATCGTTTTGGTTTGGCCAGATAATACATTTCAAAAAATTAATCCTAAATCTGATTTACGAAATCTAAAGATTGTTTACCGTAAAAATCTTCCCACGTTCAATTACAAGCAGTATTTAAAGTCGGTCGAATCATCTTCCCCTTCTTTTAAGGAAATTACTCAAGAGGTAGGTTTGGATTTTGTTCACCAAGAAAATAATTACAATGAATTTGATCGGGAGGCATTGATTCCACATTTAGCTTCCGCAGAAGGTCCTGCTTTGGCAGTGGGGGATTTAAATGCTGATGGTCTTGAGGATGTGTTTTTAGGAGGAGCGCGTGATCAAATAGCAGGAGTTTTCTTGCAAAATAAATCTGCAAAGTTTGTTAAAAATAAATCTGCAGCCATTGAAAACGATCAATCGATGGAGGATGTTGATGCGATTATCGCAGATTTTACGGGAGATCATCGAAATGATTTATTTGTTTTGTCTGGTGGGAATGAATTTAGTGGTAATTCGGCTATGCTTTCGCCTCGATTGTACCTTAATCAAGTGGCTGGATTACAAAAAAATACCTATGCTTTTCCAGGAATTTTTGTAAATGGTTCAAAGGCCTTGGCTTTTGATTTCAATAAAGATGGATTTTTAGATATTGTAATTGGTGGTCGAGCAATTCCCTTTGAATATGGAAATGCCCCTCGTTCTTATTTCTTGAAAAATGATGGGAAAGGGAATTTTACCGATGTTACTTTCTCTATGGCACCTGAATTTAAAAATGTAGGTATGGTAAGAAATCTTGAACTCGTCGATATCGATAAGGATCATGATTTAGATATCATTGCGGCAGTTGAATGGGAAGGTATTTTGTGTTTTGAAAATAAATCCGGCAAATTCAAAAAGAAGGAAATTGGAACGGAAAAAGGATGGTGGACTGCAACGAAGACTATCGACGTAGATTTGGATGGTGATTTGGATATCATTGCTGGAAATTTAGGTCAAAATGCGCGTTTAAAGCCCAATGCAGAATTCCCCGTTCGTTTATATATAGGCGATTTTGATGCAAATCAAAAAATGGACCAGGTACTTTCGTATTATTTGGGTAGCGAAGAAATACCTTTTGCCAATAAAATGGAAATGGAAAAGCAGTTTCCAATCATTAAAAAAGAGTTTATCTATGCCAGGGATTTTGCTAAAGCACGTATTAAGGACTTCATGGGTGGTAAATTTTTATCAGGTAAAGTGCTTGAAGCAACAGATTTTTCTAGTAAAATATGGATCAATGATGGGCATGGAAAATTTGAATCTCATCCATTACCCGTGCTCGCACAATTAAGCCCCATTTTGGCTATTCAAGAAATAGATCTCAACCATGATTCACTCCCTGATTTTATTTTGGGTGGAAATTTTTATCCATGCAATATACAAATGGGAAGATATGATGCCGATTATGGGACAATCATGATTAACAAGGGAAAAGGTAAATTTGAGATCAAAACACAAAGCATGTTGAATATTTCTGGGCAAATTCGTCATATTTCTCCCATTCATATCAAGGATAAAACGGCTTATATTTTCGCAAAAAACAATGAGTCGGTGCAAGTATTAACCTGGCCCAAATAAAATTTTAAATTTCCTTTACATTCAAATAAAAGGTATGCTTGCATAACACTTTTTTTTTCTGCAAATTTGCTTCGACTAAAATTATAGCTATGGCAAAAGAATATGACCGCAGAAATCTCGATTTTATTTTAAAAGAAGTGTTGGATTTTGGGCAACTTTGTAATCATTCTTATTACGCTGATTATACGCCTGATATGTTCGATATGGTGTTGGATTCAGCTGAGTCAATTGCTGACAAACACCTCCGCCCAAATTTTGTCGATGCAGATCGAAAACAAGCTGAATTAATTGATGGAACAGTGCATGTCCATCCATCGGTGGAGGCTTATGTGAAGGAAATGGGCGAATCTGGCATGATTGGTGCTACATTTAGTTATGAAAAAGGGGGGCAGCAATTGCCTTCAATTGTTGGTGGAGCACATGAATTTATCCGCGGTGCCGCCAATAATTCCATTGTTATGTTTACGGGTTTGAGCAATGGAGCCGCTCATTTGATTGCCAGTTTTGGTTCTAAGGAATTACAAGAGCAATTTGTACCCAATATGCTTTCGGGCAGATGGACTGGAACCATGTGTTTAACAGAACCTCAAGCAGGTAGTTCATTGAACGATGTTTCCACGCAAGCGAAGGATTTAGGTAATGGGACATATTCCATCAAAGGTCAAAAAATATTCATTTCAGGAGGGGACAATCATTTTTCTGAAAATATTATTCATTTGGTTTTAGCTCGATTGGAGGGTGCACCCAAAGGTACCAAAGGTATTTCCTTATTTGTTGTTCCAAAAAATATTCAAAAAGAAGGTCAATGGGTGAATAACCAGGTTCTTTCCATGGGTTTATATCACAAAATGGGTCAAAAGGCAACTCCTGCCTTACACTTGTCTTTTGGCGATAAAGGTGATTCTATTGGTTATTTGGTGGGAGAACCAAATAAAGGATTGTCATATATGTTTCAAATGATGAATGAGGCTCGTTTGGGTGTAGGAATGGGAGGGGCTTATATTGCCTCTGCTGCCTATCATTTTTCCAAACAATATGCCAATGAAAGAGCGCAAGGACGTATGTTGAAGAACAAAGATCCTGAAACACCGCCTACTTTTATTAAAAATCACCCTGATGTTCAACGAATGCTTTATTTTCAAAAAGCTATTTTTGAGGGAGCAATGGGACTTTTATTCCAATGTTTCATTTGGGATGATTTGTCAAAATGCTCTGAAGGGGAGGAAAAAGAAAATTATGAATTATTGTTAAATCTAATGACCCCCGTTGCCAAAACCTACCCAGCTGAAATGGGTTTGTTGGCGGTTAATCAAGGTCTTCAGGTCTTAGGTGGTTATGGCTATACAGAGGATTTTCCTTTGGAACAAATGGCCAGAGATTGCAGAATTATGTCCATTTATGAAGGAACAACGGGTATTCATGGATTAACCTTGTTGGGTCGTGAAATTCCTAGTCACCAAGGTAAAGCTTTGAAAATATTGTCAAAAATAATTTTGGAAGATGTCAATAAAGCATCAGGATTGAATCTATTAACCAAATACGCTGGAATTCTTCAAAAAGAATTGGATAATTTAGGTAAAATTACCTTACACAAATTAAGCATTGCAGCTCAAGGAAAAACTGATGAATTTTTGGCAGATTCCACCTTGTACATGGAGTTGTTTGGCTTGGTAATTGTGGCTTGGCAATGGTTGAAGCAAGGGACAATTGCAGCGGCCAAAATAAATGCTGGGGGGCTTTCTGCTGCAGATTTAGCATTTTATGAGGATAAACTTCATACAATGAAATTTTTCTATCATTATGAAGTACCCAAAGCTTTAGGTTTGAGCCAAAGATTGCTCGATTCAGAGATTTTAACCATCTTTGAAGATTAATTCATCAACATTATTTCTATGAAAAAAATTATCTCATGTGTGGCCTTGTTTTTACTGAGTTTAACGACTTTCGCTCAGCAAAAATCCATTTATAATGCCTATGATTTATTCCATCCATTATGGAATTATCAGTCGGATTCCCCTTTTCGTTCTGGTGCAGGTATTCCAGGAGCTGCTTATTGGCAAAATTCCGCGGACTACAAAATCAATGTTTCTTTGGATGAAACTAAAAGTAAGGTTTCAGGAGAAGTGGAGATTACTTACAAGAATAATTCTCCAGATAAATTGTCATTTTTATGGTTACAATTAGACCAAAATTCATTTAATACCAATTCAAGAGGCAGCAAAACAACTCCTCCTTCAGGTGGTCGATTTGGGAATATTGGATTTGACGGTGGTTATCAAATTGAAAGCATTTCAATTGACGGAAAACCAGCCAATTATATCGTAGAGGATACTCGTTTACAAATTCGATTAGCTACTGCTTTGCCAGAAAAGTTGGGTGTAGCTAAAATCAAAATTGTGTATTCTTATACTTCGCCTAAAAATGGTTCTGATAGAACAGGAATTCAAGAAACCAAAAATGGAGCTATTTATCAAATGGCTCAATGGTTTCCCAGAATGTGTGTGTATGATGATATAGAAGGTTGGAATGTATTGCCATATTTAGGCGCTGGCGAGTTTTATTTAGAATATGGAAATTTTGAATATTCCATCAACGCCCCAGCGAGTCATATTGTGGTTGGTTCAGGTGAATTAGTGAATCCAGCAGAGGTTTATACCGCGGAGCAAATGAAGAGATGGAATTCGGCAGCGGCATCTGATAAAACAGTTATTATTCGTGGTGCAGAGGAAGTAACAAATCCCAATTCAAGACCCGCAAAAGAACGATTAACTTGGAAATTCAAATGCCAAAATGCTCGTGATGTAGCATTTTCAAGTTCAAAGGCTTTCATTTTGGATGCAGCTAAAATCAATTTACCGAGTGGTAAAAAGGCTATGGCTGTTTCAGCTTATCCAGTGGAATCAGATGGAACAAATGCTTGGGCAAGATCCACTGAATACGTTAAAGCGTCGATTGAATATTATTCCAATTGGTTGTACGAATATACTTATCCGGTAGCTACCAATGTAGCGGGAGTAGTTTCTGGTATGGAATATCCGGGCATTGTTGTTTGTGGATTTGAGGATCAAACGGCTAGTTTATGGGGAGTAACAGATCATGAATTTGGTCACAATTGGTTCCCAATGATTGTTGGAAACAACGAGCGTAAATTTGCTTGGATGGATGAAGGATTTAATACATTTATTAATTTTTATTCGACAGATGCATTCAATAAGGGAGAATACAAAAACCGAAAATTTGATATGCACCAAATTTCCAAATCTCTTTTTAGAGAAAATGCGGATCCAATCATGTCGATACCAGATGTTATTCAAGCAAGAAATTTAGGTTGGGAAGCATATAATAAACCAGGAATGGGGTTGAAGATTTTACGTGAACAGATTTTAGGAAAAGATCGATTTGATTATGCCTTTAAAAATTATATTCAAAAATGGGCTTTCAAGCATCCAACACCTTTAGATTTCTTTAAGGCCATGGAAGATGGTGCTGGTGAGGATTTAGGTTGGTTCTGGAGATCTTGGTTTTATGAACTTTGGAAATTAGATCAATCAGTAAAAGATGTTCAATACATTGATCAAGACCCAACTAAAGGTGCGATTATCACGATTGAAAATTTAGAAAAAATGGCAATGCCAGCCATTGTCGAAATTGAGTTGGCAGGCGGTACAAAACAAAAAGTAGAATTACCTGTAGAAATTTGGCAGCGTGGTGCTACTTGGGAGTTTAGAGTTGACACCAATTTGCCTATCAAATCGGTTGTTATAGATCCTGACCATGTTTTTCCAGATATTAATTCCAAAAACAATACCTGGAAACCGATGAGCTTCCGTGCTCCGAAGGGGAATTAAGGTAAGAGGTAAAAGGTAAGAGGTAAAAGGTAAGAGGTAAAAGGTAAAAGGTAAAAGGTAAGAGGTAATAGGTAAGAGTTTTATCTTGGCTGTGGCAAGTGTGTGCTATGGCTTGAACTTTTAGTTCAAGTAATAATTTTATTGGTAAAAATAGAGTACAGGATTTCAAATCTATAAAAATATCATTTCTGAAAAACACAAAAGAAAATCAGATTATTGATTGGAAATATAAGTTTCTGGTCATTTAATCTGATTTTCTTTTTTTATGGGGTAATGCGTCCCCTTACCCCCTGCAATTTACGGGTTTAAGAGTTCAGTTATTTGATAAAATTTTTTAGATATAAAATAATGTTGAGAATTGAGAATGTAATATTCCTCTTATCTTTTACCTTTTACCTCTTACCTCTTACCTCTTACCTCTTACCTCTTACCTCTTACCTCTTACCTCTTACTTCTTACCTCTTACCTCACCCGCTGTGCTATTCTGTTTTCTTATAATAATGCAATTTTTGTAGCTTTTTTGTTTGAAATGATGATTTAAGATTTTCAAAAAAAAACATTCATAGAAAACCTCTTTTTGTGCATTTAAAGTGCGATAGAAATCAATTTGTAATTAATTCATTAAAAAATTACACTACCCCACCTATCTAAGTATAGGATTATTCAATTTGTTTTTTATCTTAGTTTCCGAATGTCGACGAATGCGGTTATTCGAGCGATGAAATCTAAATAAAATTTAATTATGAAAACAAAATTGTACCAATGCAAATTGTACTTGCTGGCCTTTTTGCTATCCGTATCATGGGTATCATTCGGCCAAAATCAGGTCGTTTCCGGTAAGGTTACAGATGAAAAGGGCGAGGCCTTGATCGGTGTAACTGTTATGGTAAAGGAAACCACCAAAGGAACCAATACCAACATTGATGGTAAATACAGTATTCCTGTATCAGGTAGTGCCGCAAAATTAGTGTATTCATTTGTGGGTTATCAGAAAAAAGAAGTTGCTGTAGGAAATCAAAATGTGATTAACGTTTCCTTGGTACCTGATGCTCAAAATTTGAACGAAGTAATCGTAGTGGGTTACGGTGTTCAGAAAAAAGCAACTGTTTCAGGATCTGTTGTTTCAGTAAAAGGAGCAGATTTGCAAAAATCACCAACAGTTAACTTAAGTAACTCGATTGCTGGTCGTATGGCTGGTGTGGTTGCCGTTAACCGTTCTGGAGAGCCAGGTTATGATGGTTCATCTATTCGTATTCGTGGTGCAAATACCTTGAATAACAATGATGCATTAATCGTAATTGACGGAATTCCAAACAGAGCTGGAGGTTTAGATCGTATCAATCCTCAAGACATTGAAACTATATCAGTGTTAAAGGATGCATCAGCAGCTATTTATGGTGCTCGTGCTGCGAATGGTGTAATTTTGATTACAACGAAGAAAGGAAAATCGGGAAAACCTGAATTGTCTTATTCATTTAATCAAGGATTTTCTCAACCGACTGTTGTTCCTCAATTGGCAAATGCCGCACAATATACAAGCATGTTAAATGACTTGGATATTTATCAATTACCTGCGAATGAGTGGGCTGCTGCAACTGCTGCTTACAAATCGACTGGTGTTTACAACGGTAGAAAGGCTCCATATTCTCCAACAGATATTAAATTATATCAAGATGGAACGGATCCTTGGTTACACCCAAATACAGATTGGTATGGTGCGACGTTGAAAAACTGGTCTCCACAATCAAAGCATAACGTTCAAATGAGCGGAGGAAGTGAAAATATCAAGTATTTGGCTTCATTAGGATATCAAAATCAAGATGCGTTCTACAAAAATTCAGCAACAGGTTATGAGCAATATGATTTGCGTTTGAACTTGGATGCTAAAATTAATGAGAATGTTAATTTGAGTATTGGTGTATTAGGACGTGAGGAATTCCGTCGTTTTCCTACAAAACCTGCGAGTGCAATTTTCCGTATGCAAATGCGTGGAAAACCAAATCAGCCAGCATTTTGGCCAGATGGTCGTCCGGGTCCAGATATTGAAAATGGAGAAAACCCTGTGGTTATCACTACTAACCAAACAGGTTATGACAATGACAAGCAAAGTTATTTCCAAACAAATGGACAATTGGATATTAAAATTCCATACATTCCAGGTTTGAAATTTACAGCTACAGCTGCTATTGACAAGCGTTTTAGAGCAACTAAAAGATGGGAGACGCCTTGGACTTTGTATGAGAGAGGTGTAGGTTTTGAAGCAAATGGAACTACTCCAATTCTTAGCCCATCTAAACGTGGACCAGCTGAGCCTCGCTTAACTTTAGGCGATGAAAATCAATTGAACGTATTATTAGGAGGAGTTGTGACTTACGAAAAGAAATTTAACAGTCATAATTTATTGGTTTTAGCAGGTTCTAACCGTGAAACTATTTCTGGTGATAACTTCAACGCTTACCGTAGATACTTCATTTCTCCAGCATTGGATCAAATGTTTGCAGGGGGTGATTTAGAGAAAAATAATGGTGGTGGTGCTTATGAAAGAGCTCGTTTGAATTATTTTGGTCGTGTGGCTTATAACTTCAAAGAAAAATATTTGGCGGAGTTCTTATGGCGTTATGATGGTTCTGATATTTTCCCAACAGCAACTCGTTATGGATTTTTCCCAGGCGGTATGTTAGGATGGGTGATGTCGGAAGAAAGTTTCATCAAAGATCAACTTCCAGTTATCAATTATTTGAAATTGAGAGGATCTTGGGGACAAATGGGTAATGACCAAATCGCAACTTACCAATATTTGTCTACTTATGGATTTAGATCTTACATCATCGGTAATGTGGAGACAAAAACATTGTTTGAAACAAAAATTCCAAACACTGACATTAAGTGGGAGGTTGCAACTAACTCGGATATCGGTTTAGAAGGAACGTTGTTTAACAATAAATTATCTTTTGAGTTAGATTATTTCTACAACAAGCGTACAGATATTTTATGGAACAAAAATGCTTCTGTTCCTCAATCTACAGGTTTAACTTTACCTGCTCAAAACATTGGTATTGTAGAAAACAGTGGATATGATTTATCAGTGAACTATAGAAGTGAGATTGGTGAGTTGAAGTACAACTTCGGAGTTAACGGAGGTTATGCTAAGAATAAGATTATCTTCTGGGATGAAGCTCCAGGTGCTCCTGAGTGGCAACGTTCTACTGGAAAACCAATGTACACTTACCAAGCATACATCTATGATGGTGTATTCAAAGACCAAGCTGAAATTGATGCCAACACAATCAATTACAAGGCTGTAGTTAATACATTACGTCCAGGTGATATGAAGTACAAAGATTACAATGGTGATGGAAAAATTACTCCAGATGATCAAGTTCGTAATGATTTTACTCAACTTCCTTTATTCCAAGGTGGTGTAACAATGGGTGCTCAATACAAGAACTTTGATTTAACCGTTTTATTCCAAGGCGCTGCAGGTGCTCAACAATATGTGAGTGCAGGTGAGTCAGGAAATATTGGTAACTATTTGTTAGATATCTACCAAAATCGTTGGACTGTTGAAAATCCAAGCAGTGTTCATCCACGAATTGCAAACAGAAGTGATCAATATTTCTCATCTAATAACACATATTGGTTAAGAAGCTCTGATTACATTAGATTGAAAAACTTGGAAGTTGGTTATAACGTACCATCTACTGTTTTATCTAAAATTGGTTTGAAAAATTGTCGTTTATACGTCAATGGTTTGAACTTAATTACTTGGGATGCTTTGAAAGTATATGATCCAGAGACCGTAAACTCTACGGGTCAGTACTATCCTCAATCTAGGATTGTCAATGTAGGATTAACAGCAACATTTTAAACAATAAAAGAAAAAACAATGAAAAAAATATATTTAATCATTGCGTTATCAGGTGTTGGCTCTGTCTTGACTAGCTGTAATGATAATTTTGTCAACACAGTGCCACTGGATCAATTATCGGAATCGGTAGTTTGGTCTGATCCTAACTTAGCGGAAGCCTTTGTAACCGAATTGTACGGTGGCTTAGGTAATGGTGGATTTGATGAACAAATGTTAGCCTCTTTAACAGATGAAGCATCATTTACTCACCCAGGTAGAGGTATCACTACCATCACAGAATCAAGATCCAATCCTGCTGATATCGGTTGGGTAAATGGAACCTTGAGCTGGCAGAATATGTACACACGTATTCGTGCTTGTAATATAGCTTTAGAAAAGTTAAAAGCTGCCACTTCTTTCAATGCTGCATTGGTAGAAAGATTGAATGGTGAAGCTAAATTTATGCGTGCTTATTACTATCACCAATTGGTTCGCTACTATGGTGGTGTGCCGCTTATCGATAAATCTTTTTCTTTATCTGATACTGATTTCCTTTCAAAGAGAAATACGATGAAAGAAAGTATCGCATTTATCGTAAAAGATTGTGATGATGCAGCAACTTTATTGAATGGTAAATCTTTAGCTGCTGGTCGTGCATCTAAAGCTGCAGCATTGGCTTTAAAATCTAGAATTTTATTGTATGCTGCTTCTGATTTGTATGATGCAACTACCGCAAAGGCTAAATCTACAGCAATGGGTGCTATGGCTACTCCAGAAATTTTAGCTTACACTGATGGAGATCGTGCATCTAGATGGAAGGCAGCAAAAGATGCTGCTAAAGCGGTTTTAGATTTAAGTGGATATGGTAACAAATTAAACTTATCAGAGCCAGCTTCTAAAGACGATGGAATTGCTAACTATATGAATAATTCATTAGCAAAAAATGGCGGTGAAAAAGAATTAATTTTCGCTCGTTATTTCATCAATGCTAAGCAAGAAAATGGTGGAAGAATTGGTTTATTCAACGGACCTAATGGTTACCATAACTGGGCTGGAAATGCTCCGATTCAAAATTTAGTGGATGATTATGAAATGATGGATGGTTCTAAGTTCTCTTGGACAAATCCAGATCATTCAACTAAACCGTATGAGAATCGTGACCCTCGTTTCTATGCTACATTATTGTATGATGGTGCTGGTTGGAAACCACGTACTGCTGACGTAGCTTCTAAAGATCCTGCAAATCAAATTCAAACAGGTCAATATGAAGTAACTTCAGGAGGAGCTAAAGTGCCCTATTTTGGTTTAGATACAAGAAAAAGTACAGTAGAGGATTGGAATGGTTCTTACACAGGATATTATTTCCGTAAATTTACTGATCCAAATCCTGCTATCGTAGATCAAAATACTTGGCAACAAATTCCTTGGCCTTTCTTTAGATACACTGAAGCCGTATTAAATTACGTAGAGGCTTGTATCGAGTTGGGTGAGGAAGCTGAAGCTAAAACATGGTTGAACAAAATTCGTTTCCGTTCAGGTATGCCTGCCATCACTGAAAGTGGTACTGCTCTAAGAGATAGATACCGCAATGAAAGAAGAGTTGAAATGGCATTTGAAGAACAAAGATACCATGATGCTCGTCGTTGGATGATTGCACCAACTACCTTAGGTAATAAAGTGAAAATTATCAACGTATATGGTAGCTTAAAAGCTGGCAAATCCGTTTCACTTTATAAGTATGACACGTCTAATTATGACTATACATACAAGGTAATTGACATGGATCCAGGAAAAGAGAATCGCTCTTGGGCTGATAAGATGTATTTCTTACCAATCCACCGCGATGAAATGAACAGAAATAAAAACCTAGTTCAGAATCCAGGATATTAATCCTTTGATTATCTTTAAGGAAATAGTAGAGTTTTCAGACTCTACTATTTCCTTTTTTTTATTTTAGTAAACAATTATTCGTGAAAAATCTTTTTGTTCTCTTTTTTATCGCCTTATTAAGTAGTTGTCAACTATTCACTTCTTCAGACGCTACATCCAAAGAAGATAAAATTTTCTCCTTGTTGGATTCATCTAAAACCCAGGTTTTATTTCAAAACAACATCCAAGAAGGATTAAATACCAACGTTTTGATGTATGAGTATTTCTACAATGGTGGAGGTGTTGCTGCTGGCGATTTAAACGGTGATGGAAAAGATGATTTGTATTTTACGAGTAATATGGAAAATAACCACCTTTATTTGAATTCGGGTGGAATGAAATTTAAAGAAGTAGCTGCAATTGCTGGCGTTACAGGAAGACAAGGACCTTGGAAAACAGGTGTGAGTTTTGTTGACATCAATGCTGACCATAAACTAGATATTTATCTTTGTTATTCAGGCAATTTGCCCCCTGATAAAAAAAGAAATCAATTTTTTATTAACCAAGGAAACGACTCCAATGGCATTCCTATCTTCAAAGATCAAGCAGCTGAATTAGGTTTGGATAGTCCAGCGAATAGTACACATGCGGTATTTTTTGATTACGATAAAGACCAAGATTTGGATATGATTTTGGTCAATCATAATCCCAAATCATTACCTGTTTTGGATGAATCTAGTACCGCAAACATGATTTCAAAAGAGGATTTGAACAGTGGTATTCAGTTTTTTCAAAACGAAGGCGTAAATAAAAAATTCACCAATCAAACGAAGGCTCTTGGCATTCAATCTTCCGCGCTATCTTATGGCTTAGCTGTGGGTATTTCAGATGTTAACCAAGATGGATGGTTGGATTTTTATGTGTCAAATGATTATACTATACCTGATTATTTGTACATCAATCAAAAAGGAAAATCTTTTAAAAATACTATTTCAAGCAGTATTGGGCATTTTTCTCATTTTTCCATGGGAAATGATATTGCCGATGTGAATAACGACTTGCTTCCTGATATTTTCACCTTAGATATGTTGCCTGAAGATAATTTGCGCCAAAAATTATTGATGGCTCCTGATAATTTTGAGAAATTTGACTTTAATCTAAAAGTGGGTTGGGGGCATCAATACATGAGAAATATGCTTCAATTGAACGAGGGTGTTGACGCTAAAAACGGAGAAGTACATTTTGCTGAATCTGGGCAACTCGCTGGAATTTCGAATACCGACTGGAGCTGGAGTGCTTTATTTGCCGATTATGACAATGATGGCTGGAAGGATTTATTTGTGAGTAATGGATATTTGAGAGATTACACCAATCAAGATTTTTTAAAATACATGAGTGATTATGTTCAAAATAATCAATCTGCTATACAACGCGAAAATGTATTGGAATTAGTACAGAAAATGCCATCTTCCAATTTGACCAACTACATTTTTCGTAATCAACAAAATGCACAATTTTCCAACGTTACCAAAGACTGGGGTCTCGATTTTCATTCCAATAGCAATGGTTCCACTTATGCTGATTTAGACAATGATGGCGACTTAGATTTAGTAGTTAATAATATCAATAGAGCGGCGTTCATCTTTGAAAATCAAAGTGAAAAAATCAAGAAAAATGCATTTTTGCAAATCCAATTTGAAGGTGAAAAAGGAAATTCCAATGGCTTGGGGGCAAAAGTGAAAGTTTATCAAAATGCTGGAAATCAATACTTCGAACAAAATATGTATCGAGGTTTTCAGTCGAGCATTTCTCCAAAATTACATGTAGGTTTGGGACAATCTAAAAAAGTCGATTCGGTTCAAATCATTTGGAATTCAGGAAAATCTCAAATAATCAAAAATGTTCAAGTCAATACTTTATTGAAAGTCAAAGAATCCGATGCGAAATTGACTCAAGCTTCCGTAAATAGTCAATCTGAGGCTTATTTTAAGGCTCAAGCTGATTTAATGAAGGTTGATAATCCTGTCATATACAATGATTTTAAACGACAAACTCAATTAATTCATCCTCAATCTTATTACGGACCAAGCATGTCGAAAGCGGATGTCAACCAGGATGGATTAGAAGATGTATTTATTGGAGGAACTTCTTTCTCAAGTTCAAGATTGTTATTACAAAACAAGCAAGCTTCTTTTGTGCCTTCTAAATTTCCAGAAACAAATCGTGAAATTACTTCTTCACTCTTCATTGATGTAGATAATGATCATGATGTAGATCTTTATTTGGCATCGGGTGGATACGATTTGTTAGAACCCAACGATCCTAAGTTATTGGATCAACTCTATTTGAATGATGGGAAAGGGAATTTTTCAGTAAGTTTATCTTTGCCTTCTATAGCTGGTAGTAAATCTTGTGTCAAACAAATTGATTTGAATCAAGATAAATTACCTGATTTATTCGTTGGAAGTCGCTTTATACCTGGATCTTATCCTTTGAGTCCCAAAAATTACATACTTCAAAATATGGGTGGAGGTAAATTCAAAGATGTTTCCGCACAATATCCTGAAATCTCTGAAATTGGAATGGTTAGTGATGCCGCTTTTCAAGACATCAATGGCGATAAAATGGCTGAATTAATTTTAGTTGGAGATTTTTCAGCGGTTCAAGTATTTCAATTCAAAACTGGGAAAGCGGAAAATGTATCTCAACAATTTTTCGATTCACCATTGAAAGGATTTTGGAATAAAATCCTCATTCAAGATTTAAATAACGATGGTAAACAGGAAATCATCATTAGTAATTTAGGTAAAAATGTGCCATGGAAAGTTACCAAAGAGGAACCCATGGAAATGTATGTGAAAGATTTTGATAACAATGGGATCATTGATCCTATCTTGACATCCTATGTGAAACACGAAAAAGTTCCTTTTTTAACGAGAGATGAACTGTTGGATCAGGTCAGCATGATGCGAAATCGTTTCACAGATTACCAAAGTTTTGCGGAGGCAAAATTGAATGATGTGTTTACCGAAGATGAATTAAAAGAAGCAAAGATTTTAGAGGTTAATGAGTTAGAAACTGTAATGCTGACTCAAAATAAATCAGGAAAATTTGAAAAAGTAACTTTGCCTGTTAAAGTTCAAAATTCGGCTATTTTTACGATTAATACCTTGGATTTTAATCATGATGGTCACGTCGATATTTTGTTGTGTGGAAATATCAATCATGCCAAGTTAAGAGTGGGTAAAATGGATGCGAATTACGGTTTATTATTAGAGGGTGATGGAAAATTAAATTTTAAAGTTGTCCCTCAAGCCAAGGCTGGTTTGTGGTTGAAAGGGGATGTTCGGTCCGTTTTGAATGTTGGAAAAAATTGGTTGATTGGGCGGAATAAATCAGAGGTGCTTCAATTTGAATTGAAATAAAATGAAGAAAATTATAGCATTTATTTTTCTGTTCTTTACCCTTATCTCTTGTAACCAAAAGGAGGGTAGAGACCTGGAAATAGCTGGCACGGAAATCGATAAAGTTGTTTTGCAAATGACGGAGATGATGATTCACGATGTTTCTAATCCTCCATTGGCCATGCGTTTTTTTTCTTATGCAAGTTTAGCGGCCTACGATTTACAATCTGACTTTGACACTACTTTACCTCGAATTCAAGATCAATTGTCGGATTTTCCCAAGATTGTTAAACCTGATCCTAAAGATGCTAATATATCCTTAGCGGCCTTGATGGCGATGATGGATGTTTCTGCTGCCATGCAGCCCTCTGGACTGAAAATGAAGGAATGGAAGAAAAATTACATCGATTCTTGTGGTCGCTCAGGTTTTAGTTCTCATGTGTTGGATGCATCGCAAGAATTGGCTAATCATTATTCTTCTCACATATTGAAATATGCCAAAGCTGACAAATACAATCAAATTAGTCGCTTTCTGAGATATTCTCCGGAGAAAAAACCCGGATTCTGGTACCCCACTCCACCTGGGTATTTTCCCGCAGTAGAGCCCTATTTTTCTCGAATTCGTAGTTTTCATTTAAATGATTCTAGTTTGATACAATCCCTTTGTCAAATTCAACCTGTAAAATATAGCGATGATAAATCATCTCAATTTTACCAAATGACCAAAGAGGTATTGGAAAGTGGGAAATCGGAAAGTCAGCAAAAAATTGCTGCATTTTGGGATTGTAATCCTTTTGCTTTGTCTGAAAACGGACATCTTTTGATTGCTATGAAGAAAATATCCCCAGGTGCTCATTGGATGGGGATTGCAGGAATTGCCTGTAAAATGAAAAAAATGCCTTTTGGGAAAAGTTTATTGGTCAGAACTGCTTTATCGGTGAGTTTGATGGATGCGTTTTGGATTTGTTGGAAGCGTAAATATGAAACCAATCGAATTAGACCTGAAACAGCAATTCGTCAATTAATTGACCCGACATGGAAACCTTTTTTACAAACCCCTCCATTTCCTGAGTACCCAAGCGGACATTCAACCATTTCAACCACGGCTGCCATTATTCTAAGCCATTTTTTTGGAGAGAATTTTGCCTATGTGGATACGGTTGAAATGCGTTATGGAATCGATGAACGTCCTTTTAAATCGTTTAAATTAGCGGCAGAAGAAGCTGCCATTTCAAGATTATATGGCGGAATTCATTTTATGGATGGCATCACCGCAGGGCAACAACAAGGAAAATTGTTGGGGGAATATTTGGTTAAAAATTGGTTAAAGTAATTATTTAGGATTAAGAACCCGCTTAATTTCATTCGCTTTCTCCAATTCTTCTTTTAATTTATCATAACTCCCTGCTAACAAAAGGCCTTTGTATTTCAATAAAGTATTGATGTACTCGTCCAACACATCTAATAAATTCTCTTGGTTTTGGTGAAAAATTTGAATCCAAGTTTCTGGGGAAGATTTTGCCAATCGAACCGTCGACTCAAAACCTGTGGAAGCTAATTCAAAGATGCGTTTCTCATCTTTTTCTTTTTCCAAAACCGTGCTCGCTAGGGCAAATGAACAGATGTGTGAAATATGAGAAATATAGGCTGTATGCACATCATGTGAGATGGAATCCATGTAAATTAGATTCATTCCTAATCCATTTTGGTACATATCTTCCACCAATTGAATGGCCTTGGGATTACTTAATTCTCGGTCGCAAATAACTGCACGTTTATTTTGAAATAGCTTTTCTATCGCCGCCTCGGGACCTGAAAATTCCGTTCCTGCCATTGGGTGGGTGCTGACAAATAAGTCTCTTTTGGGATGATTTTTGATCGACTCAAAAACGGGTGTTTTGGTAGAACCTACTTCAATCACAACTTGATTCTCATTTAATTTGTCCAAAATGGAAGGTAATTCAGCGACTAAATTATCCACAGGAACTGCCAGAATTAACAAGGTTATTTCTTTTAATGCTTCTTCCAAAGGAAGTAATTCGTCGATTAATCCTAATTCTAATGCTCTTTTTTGGTTTTTTCTACCTGTGTCAATTCCAATACATTTTTTGGCCCATTGGGAATTTTTCAAATCCAATGCCATGGATCCTCCAATTAATCCGATGCCTAAAATTCCTACCACTTGATTAGATTCCATTTGTTTTCTGCTTAATTCGGTCAATTGCTTCTTGAAATATTTCTTCTTTGGCACACAAAGATACACGGATGTAATGGTCGCCTTGACTCCCGAAAATACCTCCAGGAGTAATGAATACTGCATTTTCGTTCAAAATCTTGTCGGAAAGTACATATCCGCTGGAAAATTCACTCGGTATTTTGGCCCAAACAAACATTCCACTTTGCTTTGAATCATACACACAATGAAATAGATCCAATAATTCAAATACCTTTTTTTGTCTGGATAAATAAATTTGATTTTGTTTTTCAAACCATGTTGAATCCGCTTTCAATGCTTCCATAGCCGCTTCTTGTAAAGGCATGAACATACCTGAATCCATGTTTGATTTAAATTTCAAAACGGGTTCTAAAAAGGATGATTTCCCAAAAAGAGCTCCAATTCTCCAGCCGGCCATATTGTGCGACTTGGAGAGTGAATTTAATTCGATTGCAACCTCTTTCATTCCATCAATGGCCAACATACTCATAGGCTCATTGTTCAAAATGAAACTATATGGATTATCATTTACAATAAGGATATTATGTTTTTTTGCAAAATCTCTCAATTGTATAAATAGCTCTTTATTGGCTTTAGCGCCCGTTGGCATGTGAGGATAATTGACCCACATAATTTTAACTTTAGACAAATCTCTTTTTTTAATTTCCTCCAAATTGGGTAGCCAATGGTTTTTTTCGTCCAACAGATATTCCACCACAGTTGCACCCGCTAGTTTACATGCAGCAGAATAAGTAGGGTAGCCCGGATTGGGAATTAATGTTTCATCGCCTGCTTCCAAATAGGCCATTGCAATGTGCATGATTCCTTCTTTGGAGCCAATCAAAGGAAGCACCTCTGAATAAGGGTCGATCAAAACACCATATTCTCTTTGGTAAAAGTCGGCGAAAGCTTTACGGAAGGCAGGGATGCCTTGATAACTTTGGTAAGCGTGATTATTTGGGTTGGTGGCACTTTGTGCCAAAGCCAAAATAGTCGCATCAGAAGGAGCCAAGTCGGGACTTCCAATACCTAGATTAATCACGGGAATGCCTTCATTTTTCATTTGGGCAATTTGCTTCAGTTTGGTAGAAAAATAATATTCTTCTACAGTGTTCATTCTGGAAGCTGCTTTGATCGATAGACTCATAAAACAAAAAAACCGACATAAGGCCGGTTAAAAATAAGTTAAAAATACAAAACCTATACTAACCGATTAAGCCCCTGGATAATATCCAGCGTAGTAATATGGTGCGTAATAAGTGTTTGTGTTTAAATTCATGGCTCAAATATAGGGATTTTTTTCTTTTCTGTGTCTTTGTGTTATTATTAATTAACACAAAGAACACAAAGAGCTTTAATTTTCAAAATATTACACCTTCAAAACCTCCCCAATCAAATCACTTTCAAAACCTTTGCTTAAAGCAAATTGATAGCACTTTTGTTGGTTGATCCAAGGATCTTTGGAAGTAAGCTTTTTGGATTTTTGGTTGATTACTTCCTTTAATGTAGATAAATAAGCTTCATCATCTATTTGTTCCAAAGCTTTTTGGATAAAAATAGGTTGGATTTTTCTTTGCTTCAGTTCAAATCGGATTTTATTCCGACCCCATTTCTTTTGGTTGAATTTGGAACGCGCATAAATTTCTGCAAAACGCTCTTCATTCAAATAGTTATTTTCTTCTAACCAAACTAGGTAATTGACGTATTGATGATCTTCAATCCCCAAACTTTTCATTTTTTGATTTAATTCCTGAACACAACGTTCCTGATAGGCACAATACCGAGCCAGGATGTTTAAGAATTCGCTATTCATGGGATGTTAAGCTTTGCCTGAATCTTCTATTTCAGCGTATTGCTCTAAATTGAATAAATCATTCAAGGCATCTACCATTGAATCCGATTCACCTCTTTTACAAGCTGCTTTTAGGTGAATGATGGGTTGCTTGATGATTTTTTGTACCAAACTAGCTGTGATTTTTTCTAGCTTGTCGATTTCCTCCTGAGATAATCCTTTAAGATGGCGGTTAATTTCCTCTTTTCGGATTTGTTCCAAAGCATTTTTTAATTTGTGAATGGTTGGAGAAACTTCCATTTCCTTGGACCAATCATTAAAACTATAAATGCTTTCTTCAATGATTTGATGTACTTGCGGAACAGAAGCTAAACGAGTTTGTAAAGCCTGATCTGCTCTTTCTTTTAAGGTATCAATGTTATACAATAAAACTCCACTGATCTTTTCAATTCCTTCGTCAATACTTCTAGGAACCGATAAATCGATGAAATATTTGAAAGAAAGCAATTGTATTTTCTTTAATTCTTCTTGCGTAATGATCGGCTCGTTGGTTCGAACAGAAGAAATGATGATGTCCGCTTTCGCAATTTCTTCCCAAAGATTTTCATATTTGGCTACACGAAACGATTTACCCTGAGCCACTTTTTCTGCTTTCTCCAAAGTCCGATTCATGATCGTAATTTCAGCGAAATCTTTGTCTTCCTCCATGTTTTTGCAAACATCAAGACCAATTTCCCCCAAACCCAAAATTAAAATTTTTGGTGCAGCGATGGATTGAGATAATTCTTCTGCCAATGCCACTGTCGCATAAGATACAGATGCAGCGCCATCCCTAAAGGAGGTTTCTTGTGCAACACGTTTGTTGGCATAAAAAATGGTATGCATCAAACGATGTAAATATGGCCCAGCTAAATTTAAATCGGCAGATTGTTGATAAGCCTTTTTAATTTGATTAGGGATTTGCAAATCTCCAACCACTTTCGACTGTAAACCAGTTGCTACTTCAAATAAATGCTGCAATGATTCATGTGTTTCATTTGCTAAATGGAAATGATTGGAATACTCAGTTTGATCTGAAAGCCCTTTTTCCGCTAACAATTGTTTGACTAAATCACTTGAAACATTTTCGTTCGAAGTATAGTACATTTCCGTTCGGTTGCACGTAGATATAATGAGTAATTCGTTTAAGCCGAATTGCTCTTTACATTTTAACGCGAAGTTTTTGCTTTCTTCTTCATTCAAAGCTACTTGCTCACGAATCGTGAGAGGGGCAGTTCGATGTGAAATACTAACAGACTTTAACGGAATACTCATTCTTTTTTTTTCGACAGAAAATAATTCACAAAAGTACTACGCAATTCTTTATTTTTACACTGTCTTGAAAAGAAAATCGTAATTTAGACCAAGTTTAAATTGAATAGTTATGCAGTTTCAAAATAAAACAATATTTATCAGTGGTGGATCCCGAGGAATTGGGTTGGAAATCGCAAAAAAACTAGCTAGTCAAGGGGCTAATATTGTCATCGCTGCAAAAACCGCAGAACCTCATCCTAAATTACCAGGTACCGTTTTTACTGCTGCTGCTGAGATAGAAGCATTGGGTGGAAAGGCATTGGCTTGTGTGGTGGATATTCGAGATGAAGAGCAGGTTAAAAATGCGGTTCAAATGGCTGTGGAGAAGTTTGGAGGGATAGATATTTTGATCAATAACGCTTCAGCAATTCAATTGACGGGTACTTTAGAAACCTCCATGAAAAAATATGATTTGATGAATCAGGTCAATGTGCGTGGAACTTATTTATGTTCTCAGGCTTGTTTGCCCTATTTGTTGAAGGCTGAGAATCCGCATGTATTAACACTTTCGCCACCTTTGAATTTTGAAGCGAGGTGGTTTAAAAACCACACGGCATATTCCATCGCTAAATTTGGTATGTCATTATGTACCTTAGGAATGTCAGCGGAATTTAAAGGAAAAGTAGCATTCAATTCACTTTGGCCAAAAACAATCATTGCTACTTCTGCGATTGAATTTGCCATTGGTAGTGCTGAAATTTTCAACCAAGCTAGAAATGCGCGTATTATGGCGGATGCGGCATTTGAAATTTTGTCGGAAAATCACCGAGAGGTAACGGGTCATTATTTTATAGATGAAGATATTTTGCGTCAAAAAGGATATACGGATTTTGATCAATATAAGATGAATCCCCAGACCAAAGATGAAGAATTGATTCCCGACTTTTTTATTTAATATTCGTGCCAAATATTGCAAATACAGATACTTTTCGCTCGCCATTTTGGTTAAAAGGCGCACACGCCCAAAGTATTTATCCTGCACTTTTTCGAAAAGTCGATTTGATGAATCCTTTGGAAGAACGGTTAGTTTTGCCAGATGGAGATTTTTTGGATCTTGATTGGTACACCGAAAAAGTGCCCATTGGGGATCGACCGCTGTTGATTGTTTCTCATGGCTTGGAGGGAAATAGTAGACGGCAATATGTGACAGGTTTAGTGAAGACTTTTATTGCACAAGGTTATCAAGCTTTGGCATGGAATTATCGAAGTTGTTCAGGTGAGCCCAATAAATCATTGCGTTTTTATCATTCTGGTGCCACAGATGATTTAGAGCTTGTTATTCAGCATGCTATTCAAAAAGGCGCCAATCAAATATATTTGGCAGGTTTTAGTTTGGGTGGGAACCTGACATTAAAATGGCTGGGAGAAAAAGGACAAAATCCTCCTGCTTCTATTCGAAAAGCTGTAGCATTTTCCGTACCTTTGCATCTTTCCAGCAGTAGTCGAACGTTGGCTCGCTGGGATAATGGGATTTACACTTCACGTTTTTTACAAACACTCTTAGAAAAAGTTAAAGAAAAGTCTGCGAGATACCCTCAAGATATCACGCCTGCTATGCTTTCCAACATTCGAAGTTTGTTTGATTTTGATAACGTGATCACAGGTCCTTTACACGGGTTTAAAGATGCAGAAGATTATTATCAGCAATCCAGTTCATTGTATTTTTTAGATAAGATCCATGTGCCAACCCTTATAGTAAACGCTAAAAACGACCCATTTTTGTCGCCAGCATGTTTTCCCAAAGAGCTTGTTGCTCAGTTAGAACATGTATTTCTAGAAATTCCAGAAGAAGGCGGACATTGTGGATTTTATCCAAGTTCTTACCAAGGACAATTGTGGTCTGAAAAGCGTGCTCAAAATTGGTTGATGTAAGTATTGAATATAAAATTATGCCTAATAAACAGACAGAAACTTTGAATATTGTCATTGATTTTGACAGTACCTTCACGAAAGTAGAGGGTTTAGATGAATTAGCTCGTATCGCATTACATGGAAGTCCGAAACAAGCTGAAATTGTAGGGAAAATACATGATATTACTGAAAAAGGAATGACAGGTTCTATTTCTTTTGCAGATTCATTGCGTGAAAGAGTGGCGCTTTTGTCGGCAAATAAAGGTCATGTCGAAGAGTTGGTTGCATTTTTGAAAGGTAAAATTTCAGATTCTTTTAACAGAAACAAAGAGTTTATTGCAGAATATGCCGATCGAATTTTAATTGTTTCTAGTGGTTTCAAAGATTTTATTGTACCTGTTGTTAGTGAATTAGGTATTGCAGAGGAAAACGTTTTTGCCAATACGTTTACTTACGACGGCGAAGGAAATATCACCGGTTATGATCACCATAATCTATTATCTCAAGATAAAGGAAAGGTGAGTTTATTGCAATCGCTTTCTTTGGAAGGTGAAATTTTTGTGATCGGTGATGGCTATACGGATTATGAATTAAGAGAAGCTGGCTTGGCAAATAAGTTTTTCGCTTTTACGGAAAATGTATCAAGAAAAGCAGTGACTGACAAAGCAGATTTTATCGTACCTTCTTTGGATGAATTTTTATACATCAATGGATTGAGTCGAGCTCAATCATATCCTAAATCAAGAATCAAGGTTTTATTGTTAGAAAATGTTCATCCGAATGCGGTGAATGCATTTAAAAAAGAAGGTTTTCAAGTTGAATTATTGAAAGGTGCTTTGGATGAAGCAGAATTGATTGAGAAAATCAAAGATGTTTCCATTTTAGGATTGCGTTCAAAAACCAATTTGACAAAAAAGGTATTGGAACATCCCAATGCTGCTCGTTTGATGTGTGTAGGGGCATTTTGTATTGGAACCAATCAAGTTGATTTAGCCGAGTGTGAAAAGCGTGGTATCGCTGTCTTTAATGCTCCTTATTCTAATACCCGAAGTGTGGTAGAACTTTCTATTGGATTAATGGTGATGTTGACGCGTGATATTTTTGAGAAATCAAATAAAATGCATGCTGGTGTTTGGGATAAATCTGCTACGAATTCTTTTGAGATTAGAGGTAAAAAATTGGGTTTAGTGGGATATGGAAATATCGGGACTCAAATTTCTGTCATTGCAGAAGCTCTGGGAATGGAGGTTTATTTTTATGATACTGTCGATAAATTGGCTCTTGGTAATGCCAAAAAGTGCAATTCTTTGAAAGAGTTATTGTCTTTGGCTGACTTTGTGAGTTTGCACGTGGATGGTAGAAAATCCAATACGAATATCATTGGTAAAGAACAATTTTCTTGGATGAAAGACAATGTGATTTTCTTGAATTTATCGAGAGGCCATGTAGTAGAAATTCCAGCTTTGGTGGAGGCCTTAAAATCAGGTAAGGTTTGGGGTGCTGCAGTTGACGTATTCCCTTATGAGCCTAAAACAAATGATGAGGAATTTATCAATGAATTGAGAGGATTGCGCAATGTGATTTTAACTCCGCACATTGGAGGTTCTACGGAAGAAGCTCAAGCCAATATTGGGGAATTTGTTCCGTCCAAATTGTTGCAATTCATGAACAATGGAAGCACGTATGGTTCCGTGAATTTCCCTGAATTACAATTGCCTCCTTTGGAAGATGCTCACCGATTATTGCATATCCATCATAATATGCCAGGTATTTTGGCAAAAATCAATAACGTTTTTGCGAAATATCATGTCAATATTATCGGTCAATATTTGAAAACAACGGAAAAAACCGGATATGTGATTACGGATGTTGCTAAGGAATATTCGGAAGAAATTGTCAATGAATTAAAATTGATTGAAAACACAATCAAGTTTAGAATGTTATATTAAAATGAATACACAAAATCCCGTTTTCTTTACACCAGGTCCTGCAGCATTGTTTCCAACAGTTCAAGGACATTATGAAGAAGCATTTCGTCAGAATTTAGGTTCCATTTCTCACCGTTCTGCAGCTTTTAGAAAAATCTATCAGCATACAGATGAGCAGTTACGCCAGTTGTTTCAATTGCCTAAAGAAAACGCGATTTTATTTACAGGTTCTGCGACAGAAGTGTGGGAAAGAGTCATCATGAATACCGTTGAACATGAAAGTTTTCATTTAGTGAATGGTTCATTTTCAACGAAATTTTACAATTTTGCTCAAGAACTTCACAAATTTGCCCATTGCTTGAAAAAACCATTTGGTGAAGGTTTTGATGCATCAGAAATCGAAGTTCCAGAATATGCTGAATTAATTTGTTGCACAACTAACGAAACGAGTTCAGGTGTTCAAATGACGGCAAAGGAAATTCACAAAGTGAAAAAAGCCAATAAAGATAAGTTTGTTGTGGTAGATATGGTTTCTTCTGCACCTTATACCAACTTGGATTTTAATTTAGTAGATTCTGCTTTTTTCTCTGTTCAAAAAGCTTTTGGTATGCCTGCAGGTTTAGGCGTTTGGATTGCCAACGAAGCAATGTTGGAGAAATCGGTAAGAATGAAAAAGCATGAGGGAGTCATTGGAACTTATCATTCATTGCCTAGCCTTTGGGAGAATTACAAGAATTTTGAAACTCCAGAAACACCCAATGTAATGGGAATTTATGTACTTGGAAAAGTTGCAGAAGATTTCAATAAAATAGGAGTGGATGTAATGAGAAAAGAGACGGATAAAAAGGCAAAAGCATTGTATGATTTTGCTCAAAAATCTGCTCAATATGATATTTTTGTTGAAAATGAGTCGCACCGCTCTGCTACCGTGGTGGTGTTGAATTGCAAAGAATCTGCTAGTTCTGTGATCCAAAAAGTAAAAGAAAAATCAGGAATGATTGTTGGTTCAGGATATGGAAAAATGAAAGAAACGCAAATTAGAATTGCGAATTTTCCTGCGGTAAATTTGGAGCAAGTTCAGCAATTGATTGAGACGTTAAACACTATTTAATTATAATAAAACATGGAAATTACATCACCCATTCGTTGGGGTATTTTGGCGTGCGGTGGAATTGCCCGCAAATTTGCAGATGATTTAAGCTTTGTTAAAGACGGATATTTAGCCGCAGTTTCTTCACGAGATCTAGGTCGTGCCAGAGAGTTCGCTTCGCATTATGGAGAAAACGTGAAGGCTTATGGTTCATACGAAGAAATGTTGGCTAGTGGTGAAATTGAAGTCGTATACATCGCTTCTCCTCACGGTTTACATCATGAACATACTTTATTATGTTTAGAAGCCGGTATTCCCGTTTTGTGTGAAAAGGCTTTTGCGATTAATTCAAAGCAGGTTCGTGAAATGGTGGAAATGGCGCAAGCCAAAAAAATCTATTTAATGGAAGCTTTGTGGACAAGATTTCATCCTTCGATCGCAAAGGTGTTGGAAATTTTGAAAAGTGGAGCCATTGGAGAAGTTGTTCATTTAGTAGCTGATTTTGGCTTTAAGGCAGATTATATTCCTGAAGCAAGATGGTTTAATCCAGCTTTGACCGGAGGTTCACTGCTAGATATAGGAATTTATCCCTTATTTATTTCCAAATTGATTTTAGGTCTACCTCAAGAGCTGAAAGCAACAGGTACGTTTGCACCAACAGGCGTAGATATGAATTGCTCTATTTCTGCCAAATATGCTTCTGGTGCAACTTCTAGTTTGTTTTCTACTTTCGCAGCGCAAACGGATACGACTTGTACTATTTATGGTACATTAGGTAAAATCTTCATGCATTCTCGCTTCCACGAAACGAAAGGCTTGACGTTAGAAGTATATGGTCAGGAACCTGTAGTGATGGAAACTGAAAGGTTAGGCTGGGGTTATAGTTATGAAGCGGAGGCCGTACAAGCCGATTTAAGAGCTGGAAAATTACAAAACGACTGGATTTCTCATCAATATAGTTTAGAAATGATGGGATTGATGGATGAAATACGAAGACAAATTGGATTGATTTATCCAAACGAATAAAAACCTATACGCATGAAAAATATTGTCATTTTATTGTTTTTATTCATTACCCAAAGCGCATTTGGGCAGCATGCATTTGAAAAGGAAATCAACAGCTATGAAAAGCAAGATTCCATTTCGATGCCTAAAAAAAATCAAATTCTGTTTTTAGGTAGTTCAAGTTTTCGTCTTTGGAAAACCTTTGATCAAGATTTGAAAGGATTACCCGTTTTCAATAGAGGATTTGGAGGTTCTACCTTAGAAGATGCTTTGTATTATTTTGACAGAATGGTGGTTAAATACCAACCTTCTTGGATCTTCTTATACGAAGGAGACAACGATTTAGCCAAAGGGCAAAGTCCCGAATTTATCGAGAAAGAATTTGTTGAATTTTCTGATCGAGTTAAAAAACAAATGCCCAATACCAAAATTGTTTTCGTTGCCGCTCGACCAAGTATTGCTCGTCAAGAAATGGTTGCAAAACAAAAGGATTTGAATGCCCGGATTGAAAATTGGGTAAAAGGGAAAAAGAATTTATTCTATTTGGATATGCATTCTCCTTTCTATTTATCGGATGGTAGTTTGATGCAAGATATTTTTGTCTCCGATAAGCTTCATTTGAATGAAAAGGGCTATGCTATTTTTGCTTCCCAAATAAGAACTTTTATTGAAACGAAGATTCGATAGAAACATGCCGAATACCAATTCATTAAACGCTGTATATTTGCCCTCTATTTCGGTAGATGGAGTTATTTTTGGTTTTCAACAAAATCAATTGAAAGTTCTTTTGTTGAAATTTCAAAATACCAACGTTTGGAGTCTATCTGGAGGTTTTGTGGGTTTAGAAGAAGATTTGGACAAAGCTGCTCAACGTATTTTAAAGGAGCGCACAGGCTTAAATGACCTCTATTTAGAGCAGTTTTATGTATTTGGGGATGTAAAAAGGAATGTCGGTGCACAAGAGGAACACCAACATGTTAATCAAGCCCTCGGACGAAGCGAAGTTGATATGGCTTTTTTGTCAAAGCGCTATTTAACAGTAGGTTATTTTGCTTTGGTAGATATTAATAAAGTGAAAGTGACTCCTGGAGAAATGTCTGATCAAGCAAAGTGGTTTGATATTCATGAAATCCCTCCATTGTTTTTGGATCATAATTTAATCGTTCAAAAAGCTTTGGATCGACTTCGGACAAATCTTGATGCTCAATTATTGGCCTTCAATTTGCTTCCAGAAACATTTACGATGTCTGATCTTCAGGTCGTTTATGAAACTATTTTAGATAAAAAACTGGTTCGTACCAATTTCCAAAGAAAGATTTTGAGTTTAGATATTTTAGATCGGATTGAAAAGAAATTTACCGGTGGAGCGCATAAAGCACCCTATTTATATCGGTTGAAATAGGAGTGAGGTAAGATGTATGATGTAAGAGGTAAGAGGTATTAATTTTTAATTCTACATTTTAAATCCCTCTTACATCATACATCATACATCATACATCTTACATCTTACATCTTACATCATACATCTCACTCTATCCAAGGTTGCTGAATTTTACCGATGTATTTTCCCGATTTTTGAAGAAAAATCAAATCTTGAAGTTCTTCTCCAACATTGGGGTACAATAGATTTTTTGATATTTCTGCAATTGGCATCCAAATGATTTCTTTGGCAGTGGTTTCTTTTTCTTGTAAAATAGGAATTCCTGAAATGATTTTACCTTGAAAGATGATGTGCAAAGAGGCGGCTCTATTTTCACAGGCGGGCATTTCCCCCATCAATAATAAGGCACCAACTTCTACTTCAATCGCTAATTCTTCTTGACATTCTCTAACAATTGTTTCCGGAAATAATTCGCCTTCGTCTGGATTTCCGCCAGGTAAATTGTAAATTTCTTGGGATCCGTACGCATATTTCATGAGTAAAAGGTGGTCGTTTTCTATTATAACAAGTGCTGGTCTACAACGCATATTTGTAAATTAATTCAATCGAAAATTTATTTTTAATCAAAATGGAAGATGATACATTTAAATATACAATTATTTCAGTTCCATTTGAAAGAATTTTACCTTTGTGTCAAAATTTTATAGATATGACGATCAAAGATGTATGTGACAGCATGGAAAAGTGGGCTCCTTTGCAATGGCAAGAGTCTTACGATAATGCTGGTTTACTTGTAGGTAATAAATCGGAAAAAGTAAATGGGGTGTTGATTAGTTTGGATTGTACTGAAGAAGTAGTGGAGGAGGCAATTCAGGCGGGTTGTAATTTGATTATCGCGCATCATCCAATCGTATTTAAGGGTTTGAAGAGTTTTACAGGTAAAAATTATGTAGAGAGAACGGTAATTAAAGCCATTCAAAATAATGTGGCTATTTATGCCTCACATACAAATTTAGATCATGCCCCAAAAGGAGTTAGTTATCATTTAGCCCAAAAATTGGGTATTCAAAATGGTCGCATACTCAAGCCTTTTCAAGGAGCTTTGAAAAATTTAATCTATTATGTTCCCAAAAGTCACGAAGAGGTCGTAAGAACTGCTTTACATCAGGCGGGTGCAGGTAATATCGGAGAAT
>JBJTNH010000111.1:0-14485 GCA_046073945.1 Aquirufa sp.
TACCCGATGTACGATTTTGCCCATGGCCAAAGTGATTCCATCGAAGAAATCACCCACTCGATTTGTACGCTCGAGTTCGACGTTCACCGCCCTCTATACGATTGGTTTTTAGATAAATTAGGGATTTTCCCGTCCCATCAATATGAATTTGCTCGTTTGAATTTGTCTCATACCGTTATGAGCAAACGAAAATTATTGCAATTAGTCAATGAAAAGGTCGTAAATGGTTGGGATGATCCTAGAATGCCTACCATTTCAGCCTTGAGAAGAAGAGGTTTTACCCCTGCTTCCATTCGTAATTTTTGCGATCGTATTGGCGTTGCAAAAAGAGATAATTTGATTGATATCAGTTTATTAGAGTTTTGTATTCGAGAGGATTTGAATAAATCTGCGCATCGTTACATGGCTGTTTTAGATCCAATAAAGCTAGTTATTACGAATTATCCTGATGGTAAATCGGAAGATTTATTGATTGAAAATAATCCTGAAGATCCTGAATCTGGTAAACGTATAGTGCCATTTTCGAAAGAATTGTACATTGAAGCAGAAGATTTTATGGTGGATCCACCGAAGAAATTTTTCCGTTTGGGACCTGGATTAATGGCTCGTTTAAAAGGAGCGTATATCGTTCAAGTAGAGGATTTCATCTTAAATGAAGATGGCTCTGTGAAAGAAGTGCATGCCAAGTATTTTCCTGAAAGTAAATCAGGAAATGATACTTCAGGAATCAATGTGAAAGGCACCATTCATTGGGTGTCAATTCCTCACGCTATTGAAGCAGAGGTTCACTTGTTTGATCGTCTATTAATTGTTGAAGACGCATCTGATTTAGGTGACGATTTTGTGAAATTTATCAATCCTGAATCTTTACAAATTTTGGACAAAATCTACATTGAGCCAGCACTTAAAAATGTTGAAGTTGGACAGGCTTTACAATTTATTCGAAAGGGATATTATTGCCTAGATAAAGATTCTACTTCTGATAAAATCATTTTTAATAGAACGGTTACTTTGAAAGATACGTGGGCGAAAAACGCTAAATAGGTAATAGGTAATAGGTAATAGGTAAGAGGTAAAAGGTAAAAGGGATAAGACAGTTTGATAACTTTGGCTGAGGCACTCTAAGAATGGTTTCGTGTACAAAAAACAATCTCTTTCTCTATCGATTCATTAAATCGGTATGAATTTTTATCAAATAAATTAGATTAAACTCAGGAGACTTTTACCTATTACCTATTACCTATTACCTATTACCTCATCTTATTTCTTAAATAGCGACTCCACAAATGTTTTCTTGTTAAACACCTGTAAATCCGCGATTTTTTCTCCTACACCGATGTATTTAACGGGGATTTTGAATTGTTCAGATATACCAATAACTACCCCACCTTTCGCCGTCCCGTCTAATTTGGTAATTGCTAATGAACTAACTTCTGTAGCTTTTGTGAATTCTTGAGCTTGGATAAAGGCATTTTGGCCAGTTGAGCCATCTAATACCAAAAGGACTTCGTGAGGCGCTTCTGGGATAAATTTCTGAATCACACGTTTGATTTTAGTTAATTCAGTCATTAAATTAACCTTCGTATGAAGTCTGCCTGCCGTATCTATGATGACGATGTCTGCCTCCATATCAACTGCTTTTTTAACTGTATCAAATGCCACAGCGGCTGGATCTGTATTCATTCCATGGTCTATGACAGGAATTCCTACGCGCTCTCCCCATAATTTTAATTGGTCAACAGCTGCAGCGCGGAATGTGTCTGCTGCTCCTAAAACAACTTTTAAACCATTTTGGTGAAATTGCGAAGCTAGCTTACCAATGGTGGTTGTTTTACCAACACCATTCACCCCAACTACCATAATGACATAAGGTTTTTGCTTAGGTTCCGCAAAAGCATTGTCCAAATCTGTTGAATGATTTTCTTCCAAGAGAGCTGCAATTTCCTCTCTAAGTACAATATCTAATTCGTCTGTGGAAACAAATTTGTCGCGCTCTACACGTTTTTCAATGCGCTCAATGATTTTTAATGTGGTAGGAACACCTACATCCGAGCTTAGGAGAATTTCTTCTAAGTTGTCTAAAATTTCATCATCTACCTTAGATTTCCCTAAGACAGCGCGACCCATTTTACTTAAAAAACCGTCCTTGGTTTTTTCTAATCCTTTCTCCAAAGCTTCTAGCTCTGCTTGCTCTTGGGGCTCAGGTTTCTTTTTGAAAAAGTCGAATAATCCCATAATGAATGGAGAGAATAAATGTAGAAAATGATTCAATAAAAAAAGTCCCTTCAAGAAGGGACTTCAATATGTAAGCAAAAACCAAAAATGGAATTGAAAATACTAGTTTTTCAATGCAGCATTAACCTCATCTTGAAGAATGATTTCCTCTTTGAATGTGTATGCTCCTGTGTTTGGATTTTTAACCGCCTTAATGATTTTAGCGTATTTAACGCCACCTTCTTTCTTTAGTGTTGCAACTACCTTCTTAGCCATGATTCCTTGGTATTAAACCTATTTAATTTCTTTATGTAAAGTAACTTTTTTCAATACTGGATTGTATTTCTTTAACTCTATACGAGCTGTAGTGTTCTTACGATTTTTCGTCGTGATGTAACGAGACATTCCCGGTACGCCTGACTCTTTGTGCTCCGTGCATTCTAAAATTACTTGAATGCGATTTCCTTTCTTTGCCATAATAGATAAATCTTTTAACGTCTCTTTTTGAAACGGAATGCAAAGATATAAGAATTATTTTTTGCTACAAATATTTGAACTAAAAATATTTATAAATTTCTGGCTATTTGTCAATTACTTTTTTTTATCATGATTAAATTTAGCATTTTTGTTTAATGAAGTCCCAACAATATCAATTTCTTCCTGAAAATTTTGCTAATTCTGATCCTAACAAATATCAAGTTGAAGGATTGAAATCGGAAGAAATGATTATCTCCATAGGTCCTCAGCATCCATCTACTCACGGAGTTTTAAGGCTCGAGGTTATTTCTGATGGAGAAATTGTGGTAGATGTTGTTCCTCATTTGGGTTATTTGCACCGCTGCTTTGAAAAGCATGCCGAAGCTCTTCCTTATAATCAAATTATTCCTTATGTCGATCGTTTGGATTATATGGCTGCCATGAATTCTGAGCACGCTTACGTCATGGGTGTTGAGAAATTGATGAATTTAGAAGGAACTTTGCCCAAACGCATAGAATACATTCGTGTTTTGGTGGCAGAGCTGAATCGCATCGCTTCTCATTTTGTGGCAATTGGCACTTATGGTTTGGATATTGGAGCATATACCCCATTTTTGTGGTTAATGCGAGATAGAGAGCATATTCAGCGATTGCTAGAATGGCTTTCTGGTGCAAGAATGCTGTATAATTATGTTTGGATTGGCGGCTTGTTTTATGATTTACCGGTTGGCTTTGAGGAAAAAACTGCTGAATTATTGCCCATATTAAAAAATACTATTTCTGAAGTCATAACATTGGTAGAAGACAATAGTATATTTATCAAAAGAACGGCCAATGTGGGGGTATTATCTATGGATTTGGCCATTAATTATGGTTGCACGGGACCCGTTTTAAGGGGTTCAGGTCTGGCATATGATTTAAGAAAAATTGATGCTTATTCCGTGTATCCTGAAATTGAATTCAATGTGCCCATTGGGGAAGGTAAAATGGGTAAATTAGGCGATTGTTGGGATAGAAATCATGTTCGAATCAAGGAATGTGAAGAATCAATCAAGATCATTGAAGCTTGTTTACAACAATTGACAACTGATCACAAACGCACTCGTGAATTTAATCCTCAAGAATTTGTACCCAAAAAAATCCGACCTGCCGCCAATGATTTATATGTTCGGGCAGAAAATCCAAAAGGGGAATTAGGTTTCTTTTTTAGAACGGATGGAAGGTCTGATATTCCTCAACGTTTAAAAGTTAGAGCTTGTTCTTTTCATCATTTATCTGTAATTCCTAGTTTGGCAAAAGGTGCTTATTTGGCAGATTTGGTAGCCATTATTGGGTCAATGGATTTAGTTATGGGAGAGGTTGATCGTTAATTAATTATGATAAAACAATTTTTACCTGCCTTAGAAGCTGAAATTTCAAACTTGAATCTGGGAAATAATCCCAATGAACTATACGAGCCTATTCGTTATTTGATGGCTTTGGGAGGAAAAAGAATTCGGCCAGTATTGAGTTTGCTGTCTTATTCTCTTTTCAAAAATGATTGGCACACTGCTATTCGTCCCTCCTTGTCGATTGAAATTTTTCACAATTTTACGTTGATGCATGATGATATCATGGACAAAGCACCACTTAGGAGAGGGAAAGCGACCGTTCATGAAAAATGGAACGATAATATTGCCATTTTATCTGGTGACGTGATGCTTGTAAAGGCTTATGACTATTTGAATGAAGCTAAAAATTTGGACTTGCCTTCCTTTCAATATTTACTTACTCGGTTTAACAAAACAGCAGCAGAGGTTTGTGAGGGACAGCAATTTGATATGAATTTTGAAAATCTTGAAAAGGTCTCTATAGATGATTACTTGGAAATGATTCGTTTGAAAACATCTGTTTTGGTTGGATTTTCGATGGAATTAGGGGCTTTGTTAGCAGGGGAATCAAAGGAGATGGCTTCTCATTTATACCAAATTGGAGAGTTAGTCGGCTTAGGTTTCCAGTTGAAAGATGATTATTTAGACGTTTATGGTGATCCTATAAAATTTGGAAAACAGGTTGGGGGAGATATTTTAGCCAATAAAAAAACCTATTTGTTGATAAATGCCTTGGAGCAAGCCAAAGGTGATGAAGCGAAGGAATTAACACATTGGTTGCAAGCGGACAATCTGGTTCCTATGGATAAAATTGATGCCGTAACGAAAATTTACAATAGCTTAGGGATTCATATTCAAACAGAAAAAGCCATACAAGATTACTTTGATCAGGCCTTTGAGAAAATGAGTCAATTGGATATTTCAGAGGAACGAAAATTAAGTCTTCAGAACTTCATGGCGGGGTTGGTTGATAGAGAAGTTTAATGTAGATTTGTGCCTATTTTTTAATGGCTTCTTCGGAGGCTTTTTGTTATTATGTGGGAATCCATCAGTTTTTTGATTATAGTTTTGACCATAGCCATTTCACTAATTGCTTGGCGTAGCGATGATTTATTGTCGAAATTAACCATGAATCCCTATCGAATTGCTCATAAAAAGGAATATTGGCGATTTGTTACTTCTGGTTTTATTCATGCGGATTTCACGCATTTGTTTTTCAATATGTTTTCCTTTTTCTTTTTTGGCTTACAATTGGAACAAATTTTCAGCATTCTATTTCCAGGTTCAGGGATGCTTTTATATGTTATATTTTATCTGCTAGCCATTGTTGTAGCTGATTTGCCCACTTATTTCAAGCAATCAAAAAATCCATATTATAATTCTTTAGGTGCTTCTGGAGCGGTTTCTGCCGTTATTTTCGCAGGAATTTTATTTTTCCCGGTTGAGAAAATATATCTGTTTGGACTAATTGGAATCCCTGGATTCATCTATGCGGGATTATTTACTTGGTATTCCATTGCGATGGATAAAAGAGGAGGAGGTTTCGTAAATCATTCAGCGCATTTATATGGAGGAATTTTCGGTTTAGTTTTTATGACGATATTATATCCTTCGGCTTGGATTACTTTTTTCCAACAAATTAAAACGATGATATGGTAGAGGGAATTAAAAAAATAGCCATTCTTGGTTCTACCGGTTCCATTGGTACACAAACTTTGGAAGTGATTGAACAACATCCAGATCGTTTTCAGGTAGAGGTTTTGACAGCTCAAAATAGTGCTGATTTGTTGATTGAGCAGGCTTTGAAATGGAATCCAGCCCATGTTGTCATAGGAAACGAAAGTCAATACGGTAAAGTAAAAGAAGCATTAGCCTCCAAAAATATTGAAGTCCATACAGGTGCAAAAAGTTTGGAGGACTTGGTACAATTAGATTCAGTGGATGTCGTTTTAACAGCTCTAGTGGGATATGCAGGTTTGTTGCCGACGATTAAAGCAATTGAAGCTAAAAAGACCATTGCTTTAGCTAATAAAGAAACATTGGTTGTTGCAGGAGCATTAATTATGCCTTTGGCAGCAAAAATGGGGGTGTCTATTTTGCCTGTCGACTCAGAACATTCAGCGATTTTTCAATGTTTGATGGGCGAGGCACATAATCCCATTGAAAAAATTATTCTGACAGCCTCTGGTGGTCCTTTTAGAGGATATAAAAAAGCAGATTTAGAAAAAGTGGGGAAAGCGCAAGCTCTAAAACACCCCAATTGGTCTATGGGTGCGAAAATTACGATTGATTCAGCTAGTTTGATGAATAAAGGTTTAGAGGTCATTGAAGCAGCTTGGTTGTTCGATTTGCAACCCCATCAAATTGAGGTAGTGGTACATCCTCAATCCATTGTACATTCCTTGGTTCAATTTGAAGATGGATCAATAAAGGCTCAGATGGGATTACCCGATATGAAATTGCCGATTCAATTTGCTTTAGGTTATCCCAATAGAATTTCAGCAAATTTTCCAAGATTCGACTTTAAAAACTATGCTACTTTGACTTTTGAAGAGGCGGATGTTGAAACTTTTCGAAATTTAGGATTGGCTTTTCAAGCTTTGGACAAAGGGGGAAATATGGCTTGTCTGTTGAATGCAGCCAATGAAATTGCCGTGGAATCATTTTTGAAAGAGGAAATTAGTTTTTTAGAAATGTCTCAATTGAATGAATTTTGTATGTCGGAGGGAACTTTTTTAGCTTCTCCAAGCTTAGAGGACTACATTGAGACGGATAAATTGAGTAGAATTTTGGCGAAAGCCTGGGTAAAAAATAACAAGAATTAAAAATAACAAGATCGCATGGAAGGTTTGATTATGGCAGGGCAATTAATTTTAGGATTGTCAATTTTGGTTTCATTACATGAGTTTGGGCATTTTATTACTGCCAAATGGTTTAAAATGCGTGTAGATAAATTTTATCTATTTTTTGATTTTCTTTTTCCCATTCCTACTGTTTTAAATTTTGCCCTTTTTAAAAAGAAAGTCGGTGATACGGAATATGGATTAGGTTGGTTTCCTTTGGGAGGGTATGTATCCATTGCAGGTATGATCGATGAAACGCAAGATGCAGAGACTTTGGCTAAAGATCCTGAACCTTGGGAGTTTCGTGCGAAACCCGCTTGGCAGCGTTTAATTGTTATGCTGGGTGGTGTAATCGTGAATGTTATTACAGGAGTAGTGATTTTTGTTTGTCTAACATATTCCAATGGGAATAATTACATCTCTAAAAATGATTTGAATAAAAACGGCATTGTGGCTTTGGAATTGGGGCAACAAATTGGTTTGAAAACGGGCGATAAAATTCTAAAAGTGAATGGAGCGGATTTTAAAAGCGTTTCTGATTTAAGAACTTCTGACGTGCTTTTAGGCGATAATTCTTCTTATACGGTTTTACGTGGTAGTCAAGAAATTGTTGTGAAGATTCCATCTAATTTCATTGAGAAATTAAGCGATAAAAAGGCTGCTTTCATTGAACCGATGACAAAATTCAGAGTAGCTGAAGTGGCAGCACCTAATCCTCCTTCCTTGTTAGATAAGCTTTTTGGAGGAAAATCTGAAGAAATGTTGCCAGCTTTGGCGGCAGGATTAAAAGCGGGAGATTACATTACTTCGGTAAATAATCAGCCAGTGAATTTTTATCATGAAGTAAAAGAAAAATTGGCTAAAGAAGCTGGTAAACCTATTAAATTGGGGATTTCTAGAAATGGGAAGTCTGATACATTGAATATGGTGGTGGCTAATTCGGGTCAAATTGGATTTTTGGCGGAGATGTTGTTAAAACCAACACACGAAGATTATACCTTTTCAGAAGCCGCCTCTATAGGTACTTCTAGGGCATTTTCGGTCATTACAGACAATATTCGTGGATTTAAGAAAATTGCTTCTGGTGATGTTTCTGCTTCAAAAGCATTGAGTGGCCCTATTGGAATTGCTCAAATGTTTGGTGGAGTTTGGGATTGGAACCGTTTTTGGATGTTAACTGGCTTATTGTCTATGGCTTTGGCATTTATGAATATTTTGCCTATTCCAGCTTTGGATGGAGGGCATGCTATTTTCTTGTTGTATGAAATGATTACAGGCAAGCCTGCCTCTATTAAGGTATTAGAGCGCGCACAACAAATAGGAATGATTATCTTGTTGGCATTGATGGCTTATACTTTCGGTAACGATTTGTTTAAAGCTTTCTTTTAAGCTTAAATCATTGGTTTAATGACTAAAAATGGCCTAATCATCAGCTTTTTGCTGCTATTTTCACTTTGTTCTTTTTCAGTGGAAAAGAAGGTTTTACACCCTTTTCATACCTCTGTTTCAGAATGTGTTTATAACGAAAAAGAGAAAATTTGGGAGCTAAGTATTCGGCTTTTTCAAGATGATTTGGAGCAAGCATTGACCGAATTTCAAGGAAAGAAATTTCAATTTCAATTTGCATCGAACCCTGACGTGCTTTTAGAATCTTATATTCGAAAGCATGTAGGTTTTGTGGTCAACCAGAAATTACAAACGCCTTATCGCTGGATCGGATGGGAAGCTCAATCGGACGCCATTTGGATTTACATAGAAATACCCACAGCAAATGATTTATCTGGGGTCTATTTTCAGCAAAGTGCATTAACAGAAGTATTTTCTGATCAAACAAATTTGCTCCATGTGGCTAGAAAAGAGTTGAAAAAGTCTTATTTATTTCAGAAAAACCAACCCGTGCAACAAATTTCTTGGTAAATTATATGACAACTTGTCTTGTGGCATACTATTTGCCTACTAGTGTTACCGTTAAAGAAAACGTGTAGAGAAATTTAAAAATTATGTCTATGAACAACCCAAATGACATTTTTAAGCATTTGAAATTATCCGATATGTCGGATTTTGAGAATATTGAATTAATACCTATCGGGTCAGAGGGGGTGGATCAAGATGACAAAATGAGTGTTTTGTCAGATGAGCTTTCTATTTTACCTATTAGAAATATTGTATTGTTTCCAGGGATGGTCATCCCAATTACAGTTAGCAGACAAAAGTCGGTTAGACTGGTGAAAAAGGCTTATAAAGGAGATCGAACCATTGGAGTTATTACTCAGTCGAATAATTCCAAAGACGAACCCAAGCCAGATGATTTATACAAAGTAGGTACGGTGGCGCATATTGTCAAAATGTTTGTTTTGCCTGGCGGTAATACAACGATTATTGTACAAGGTAGAAAGCGTTTTGAGGTGAAAGAATATGTGAAGACGGAGCCAAATCTAGTTGCTAAGGTGGAATATTGGGAAGATAATTTTCCCAAAAAATTGAATAAAGAAAACAAAGCCTTGGTTTCCACCTTGAAGGAATCCGCTTTGAAAATATTGAATTTGAATCCAGAAATTCCAAGAGAAGCGCAAATTGCCATTGATAACATCGAAACTTCTGCCTTTTTAGTGCATTTTTTATCCTCTAATATCAATGCCGAGTTAAAAGACAAACAAGGACTTTTGGAGACAAAAGATGGTATCGAGCAAGCGACCCATTTACTGGAATTTATGTTGAAAGATATTCAACATTTAGAACTAAAAAGGGAAATACAGAGCAAAGCTTCGAGTGATATTGATCAGCAACAAAGGGATTATTATATACGTCAGCAAATCAAAGTTTTGCAAGAAGAACTAGGCGTTGAGAGTCCAGAGCAAGAATTGGATGGCTTACGATCAAAAGGCGCTAAAAAGAAATGGAGCAAAGAAGTAAATGAATTTTTTAACAAAGAATTGTCAAAACTTCAGAGAACCAATTCCATGTCGGCCGAGTATCCGATGCTGATGAATTTTGTTGAACTATTGGTGGATTTACCTTGGGGAGAGTACACTAAGGATAATTTTGATCTACAGAAAGCCAAGCGAATTTTAGATGCGGATCACGCTGGATTAGAAAAAGTGAAAGAAAGAATCATCGAGTACTTAGCCGTTCTGAAAATGAAGGGCGACATGAAAGCTCCGATTTTATGTTTGTACGGCCCTCCAGGGGTTGGTAAGACTTCTTTGGGACGTTCCATCGCGAAGGCGATTGGAAGAAAATATGTGCGTATGGCTTTAGGTGGTTTGCGTGATGAAGCGGAAATTCGTGGACATCGTAAAACTTACATTGGGGCGATGCCTGGAAAAGTGATTCAGAATATTAAGAAATCAGGTTCTTCCAATCCCGTATTTATTTTGGATGAAATTGATAAGGTAGGTTCTGATCATCGTGGAGATCCTTCTTCTGCCTTGTTAGAAGTGTTGGATCCTGAGCAAAACAATAGCTTCATGGATAATTATTTGGAAGTAGAATATGATTTGTCGAAAGTCATGTTCATCGCTACTGCCAATAATTTAGATACCATTCATCCTGCTTTGAGAGATCGTATGGAGATTATTGAAGTGAGTGGATATACCATAGAGGAGAAGGTGCAAATTGCTAAAAAGCATTTATTGCCAAAGCAAAAGAAAGAACATGGTGTAGAAAAAGCGGCTTTTAATTTAAGCGATGCTGCCATACAGAAAATTGTGGAAGGCTATACGCGTGAATCAGGCGTACGTAAATTAGAGCAAGAAATTGGTCGTTTGGTTAGAAAAATCACCAAATCCATTGCCATGGGAGAAGCTTTTCCTTCCAAAGTTCAGCCTGCAGATGTGGTGCGTTTATTGGGACAGGAGATATTTGACAAAGATTCCTATGAAAGCAATGAATATGCTGGAGTAGTTACAGGTTTGGCTTGGACTCCTGTGGGTGGAGATATTTTGTTCATCGAAACTTTATTGAATAAAGGCAAGGGACAGTTGACTCTTTCTGGTCAATTGGGCGATGTGATGAAAGAATCAGCCATGGCTGCTTTGAGTTTTTTAAAGGCACACTCAGATGATTTAGGAATCGATTATCGCGTTTTTGATCAATACAATTTACACATTCACGTACCGGCAGGTGCCGTACCCAAAGACGGGCCTTCAGCGGGAATAACCATGCTTACCGCGATCGCTTCTGCGTTGACCCAAAGAAGAGTGAAAGCTAATTTGGCTATGACTGGCGAGATCACTCTACGTGGCAAAGTATTGCCTGTGGGAGGTATCAAGGAAAAAATCTTGGCAGCCAAACGTGCAGGGATCAAGGAGATCATCATGTGTTATAAGAACCGCAAAGATGTAGAGGAAATTGAGGCAAATTACATTTCCGATTTGACCTTCCATTATGTAGAAAATGCCAATGAGGTATTGAAGTTAGCCTTATTGGAAGAAAAAGTGAGCAATCCTGTCAACTTTGTTTTTCAGGAAGAAAAAGCTAAATAGTGATTAGTTATTAGTGATTAGTTATTAGCGTTTATTCTAATAACTAATCACTAATAACTAATCACTTTAATCCTATTTCATCAAAACTCGTATAAACAATTTCACCACGTTCTAAGCTGAATTGGATGAGTTTTATTACTTCTTGATGAGCCATAGGTCTTAAGCAGTCCACAATCATTTGAATCGACAAAGGTCCATTTTTCAAATAATTCAACATCAATAACCTTTCTTCTTCGTTTCCTTCAGGAAAAGCTTTTCCTGTGGATTCCTTTTTTTGTTGAATGCACACATCACAAATGCCACAATTTTGATTGTAATTTTCCCCAAAATAGGCAACTATTTGTCTTGTTCGGCAAATGGTTTTTTGTCGAACAAAGTGTTCAACAGCCTCTATTTTTAACAAGCTCTTGTTCTTTTTGGTCAAATAATTGGACCAATTGATGGGCAAATGTTGAATACTGGCTCGTGGTGTAAGAAAAGAAATTTTGGGAAGACCATTTTGTTTGTCATAATCCAAGACTTCAAACTTTTCCAATAAGGCCAAAGTCTTTTCCAATTCAGCTATTGGCATTTTTACTTGTTGCGCTAAGGTAAATTCTGATATACCAACAAAGTCGGTGTACAAGTTGCCGCCGTATAATCTTAAAAGTGCTTTTAGGACTGTTTCAAATTTTTTGTTTCGAATTTGGAAATCGTATAATTCGGTTGCATTTACGTTGATTTTGATTTTAGAAGATTGATTGGAGGCTTCATTCAATAAAATAAGACCTTCACTTTCTAAAACTTTTAGCGCATAAAAAGTTTCTGAACTCGGGAGTTGGAATCGTTTTGCCATTTCTTGCCAATTGAAATCATACGTAGCATATTCCGCGCTTCCTTCCGCTATTTGAAGGTAATTACAAATGGCTTGATACGTTTTTTTCAATACTTCTGCTTCTGGAAATGATTTTTCCCATTGCGTTTTAAGTTCTATCAGGTCTTTTTCTTCTAATAATATGGCCGCATAGGCTTTTTGCTCATCCCTTCCTGCTCGTCCAGCCTCCTGATAATAGGCTTCAAGAGAATCGGGTAAATCCATGTGGACCACTAGGCGCACATTGGGTTTGTCAATTCCCATTCCAAATGCATTGGTGGCTACCATGCAATCAACTTTTCCTTGAATCCAATCGCTTTGTCTTTGACTACGTGTTTTTGTGTCCAATCCAGCATGATAGAATTGCGCATTGATGCCGTTTTTGTTCAAATGTTCCGCTATTTCCTGAGTTTTTCTACGGTTCCTTGCATAGACAATAGAAGAGCCTGGGACTCTTTGGAGCATTTGTAGCACTTTTTTGTCTTTGTTTTCTTCCCAAAGTACAGAATAAGATAAATTGGCTCGGCTAAAACTTTTCTGAAATATGCGAGGATTTTTAAGTTCTAATTTTTGTATGATATCCAATTTAACTTCCTCATTCGCAGAGGCGGTTAAAGCGATACAGGGAACTTTTGGAAATAAATTTTTAAAAGAACTGATTTCTAAGTAGGGGGGGCGGAAGTCGTAACCCCATTGAGAAATGCAATGTGCTTCATCGATTACTAAAAGACCGATTTTCATCAGTTTTGCCCGTTCAATGAACAATTCTGTTTTTAATCTTTCTGGCGAAACGTAAAGAAATTTTGTCTTTCCATAAATGCAATTGTCTAATAGAATATCAATTTGTCGGGCATGCATTCCGGAGTAGATGGCAACAGCTGGAATACCTCTTTTATTTAATTGTTCCACTTGATCCTGCATCAGCGCGATTAAGGGAGAAATAACTATGCAAATGCCCTCTTTTGCCATCGCTGGAACTTGAAAGCATATCGATTTCCCGCCACCTGTTGGCAAAAGAGCCAAGGTATCATGGTTGTCAATAACAGAAAGGATGATATCCTCCTGCAAGGGACGGAAGGCATCAAAATTCCAATATTGCTTTAAGATTTTACGCGGATCGAGCATGTGCAAAACTATTCAAAATTCGGATGATTTCCTGAAAAAATACTGATAATTCAATTGGATGTATGATGTAAGGCGTAAGATGTATGACGTAAAATGTAAGATGTAAGATGGATGTGTCTTGTCCAGAACTAGGTTGACAGTTTTAGTTTTCTAAAACTATTAAAAATGTACATCTACTTATCACACACCTTTTACCTCATACATCTTACGTCCTACATCATTTTAAATTCCTCTTGCAAGTATATAATTTACTATTATGTTTGTACCAATTCCTTTTCCTAACTCTAAGATCAAATGCCACAGAACTTGACCACAGAAATCAATTTTGAGGATGTAACTCGAGAAAATCAATTCCTTCGATTTCATAAAATTCCTTGGATATTTCGAACGCTAATACCTACTCAATTAGAAGTTGATGGGGTTAAATGGCCATTACATTTGGAGGTTGATGTTAGCTCAATTGCTAAAAAGTATGGTCATTATCGATTGAGGTTGGTTTTTTTCGGATTTATTAAATCAAAAACTTTGATAATCACTGCTAACCAATCATCCACTTTGTTGACTTTCAGTTATCATTATAAAAAGTGGGTTTATGTTCTGCTTGCTTACAGCGCCTTCGCGTATTTATTGTTTTCAAAAAATAGGTCTTTAACAATTTTAGTAATTAAAATCTGTCTGTTTAATCTTTTTATTCTCATTGAACTCTTAAAGAATTTTATTGAGATTAGGGTAGATGAATTAGGTAATAGGATATAGTTTTTCTCTGCTCTTCCTTTATTTTTTAACATTAAGGCATTAAGAATCATTAAGATTTTTGTCTTACCTTTTCTCTCCTTCTTTCTTCAAAAAAATTGAATCATTTGAATAATAAATATTATTATTTTATTACAATTTATTTGCAAGTATTCAATTTACTTGTATGTTTGTACCAATTCCTTTTCCTAACTCTAAGATATTATGATACTGAACCTAACTACGACAAATGATTTAGATTTATCATTCCGAGAAATTCAAATTCTTCAATTGTGTAAAGACAATTTCTCTTGCAAAGAAATTTCTGAACAGCTTTTTATCGCTGAAAGTACTGTTCGGAAACATCGCCGAAATATTCTATTAAAG
>JBJTNH010000112.1:0-16153 GCA_046073945.1 Aquirufa sp.
GGAGAAGACTGGCAGCGCCTTGTCCGTGGTCGGTGTGTAGGGCGTGGGCGTGCAGATATTGGAGCCGTTCGCGATACCTCCGTCAACCAAGTCCTAACAATGGAATCTATCTTCGTAGTTCGACCCCATTCAACATTTTCATTCATCTGTAATTTCCATAAATCATATCCGTTATGTTGAAATGGAGCTACATTTTTCTCTTTCGATGTATTAATTTCCAACACACGAAGGTTATCTTGAGTGTTTAACTTTTGTCCAAAATTTCCGTATAATAAAATATTTTTTCCTGTAAAATTTGGCTTATTCGTAAAGTTCCAATTTAAAGTAATATGCATTGATTTAGCAATTCTATTAATTACACCTAAATCAGGGTGTGGTGATGATGCATACGCATCGACAACTGCTTTTTCCTTCACAACTTGCCAAGAAATATTTTTAAATTGTTGGCCCGAAGGATCCTTGACAATAATTTGCACTTGATGTAAGCCCAATTTATTACTCTTAACAGAAAAATGAAGGTTTTGATAAGGTTCCTTACTGTTTATATTTGTTTTTATGGTTGCGGTTAATTTTTTATCAATATAAATTTCACTCATAATTCTCTGTTGATTGAATGCATCACCCATCTCCAATGAAAGCGGTATCTGTATTTCCTCATTGGGAACACTAATAATTGTTTTTCTGGGAACATCTACTTCTAATTGCTTTTTAGCTTCTATTTTACCAAATGGTATCAAAACGATATGATACGGAGCATTCAATATATCCTCAATGTTTTCCAATTGAGCATCTGAAAAGAGGTAAATTGAAGCTAATGAGGATTTTTGAGAAATATTAAATATTATCTTTGAAACATTTGAAACCGTGGATTGAGCTTCATCAAAATTGATATTTTCTTCAAGAAGTAATTTTCCTGATAAAGAATAAATCAATATGTTTTGATTGGGATGCTTCTGCTTTATGATTTGAATTAAATCTTGAAATTCTCTTTTAGCCTTTTCAATTCCACCTGTTCGCATAGAAGTGGAATTATCAATGAGCAATAAAACTGACTCATTTAATTTTGCAGATGAACTCAAAAAAGCACCACCAAGAGCTGCATATACCAAAGATGTAATCAATAGACTACGTAAAAGAGAAACAAAAACTATTAGTACCTTACTTTTATTTACCGCAAATTTCGTTTTATTAGTATATGAGGTAAATAGTAAAGTGGTGATAAAAACAAACCCCAATGAAAGTAAAACTAACATTGAGGTTTGTTCAAAAAATTCCAAAACTGTATGATACATTAGGTCAATAAACCTCCATCTACTTGAATAACTTGTCCCGTTACATAAGACGACAAATGCGAACCTAAAAACAAGCAAACATTTGCTACTTCTTCAGCTTCTCCTCCTCTTTTTAAAGGAATAGATTTTTTCCATTCTTCAACTGTGGCCTCATTTAACTCACCCGTCATCTCCGTTTCTATGAAACCAGGCGCAATTGCATTACAACGTATATTGCGAGAACCTAACTCTAAAGCAACAGATTTAGTAAAACCAATAATTCCTGCTTTTGATGCCGAATAATTTGCTTGGCCCGCATTTCCTTTAATCCCCACAATTGACGTCAAATTAATGATAGAACCGGATTTAGCCTTCATCATTGGTTTGATACAAGCTTTCGTTAGATTAAATACCGACTTTAAATTGATTTGAATAACTTCGTCCCATTGCTCCTCACTCATTCTCATTAATAAACCATCGCGAGTAATTCCTGCGTTGTTGATCAATATATCAATTTTTCCAAAATCCGCTAAAACTGAATTAACTAATTCCTCTGATTCTGCAAATTTTGAAGCATCAGATCTGTAACCTTTAGCAGTAATCCCATAGGTAGACAATTCTTTTTCTAAGGCTTGTCCTTTTTCTACAGATGATAAATAAGTAAAAGCAACATTTGCTCCAGCTTTCGCAAAAGAAGTTGCAATAGCTCTACCAATTCCTCTAGAGGCTCCAGTAACTAATACAACCTGATTTTGAACTAATTCCATGATATATTTTAAATTAATTATTTGATTTTTTTACGTGAAATGGATAATTCCTCCGTTCCTTCTACAAAGTCTGCTTCAATTACCTCATTTTCTTTTAATTCTCCTTTTAAAATTTCTTCGGCCAAAGGATCCTCCAAATATCGCTGAATAGCTCTATTCAACGGTCTTGCACCGTATTGAGGATCATACCCTTTGTCAGCGATGAAATCTTTCGCTTTATCAGTTAACTGTACTTCATAGCCTAAAGAAACTAATCTGTTTTTCAATTTCACTAACATTAAATCAATGATTTGATGCAGATCGGTTCTTTCTAAACTATTAAACACAATTATATCATCTAATCGATTGATAAATTCAGGTGCAAAAGCTTTTTTCAAAGCATTTTGTATGGTTGCCTTTGCTTGTTCATCTAAATTATCAACTTTAGATTTTGTTGAAAAACCAATTCCTGAACCAAAATCTTTTAAATCACGAGCACCAATGTTAGATGTCATAATGATAATCGTATTTCTAAAATCAACTCTTCTACCTAAGCCATCAGTCAAAATACCATCATCAAGAACTTGTAATAACAAATTAAATACATCTGGATGGGCTTTTTCGATTTCATCCAATAAAACTACTGAATAAGGTTTTCTTCGAACTTTTTCGGTTAGTTGTCCACCTTCTTCATAACCCACATATCCTGGAGGCGCTCCTACCAATCTAGAAACACTAAATTTCTCCATGTACTCACTCATATCTATTCTTACCAAAGCGTCTTCTTTGTCGAACAAATACGTAGCCAGCACCTTGGCCATTTCTGTTTTTCCCACACCCGTAGGGCCTAAGAAAATAAATGAACCAATGGGTTTTTTCGGATCTTTTAAACCTACACGTGTTCTCTGAATCGCTTTAACTAATTTCTTAATGGCATCGTTTTGTCCAATGACACTTTTTTGCAATTCTTGCTCCATTAAAAGCAATTTCTCACCTTCTTTGGTGGCAACTCTGTTAACTGGAATACCGGTCATTTGAGCAATCACTTCAGCAACACTCTCCTCATTAACCGTAAATTTCTGTTTTTTGGATTCCTCTTCCCAAATTACTTTTGCTTTCTCTAATTCATCAATTAATCGTTTTTCACGATCTCTCAACTGAGCTGCCTCTTCGTATTTTTGAGATTTAACTACTTGATTCTTTTCTTTTTTGACCAATTCAATTTGTCCTTCCAATGCAACGATATCCTCAGGAACATTGATGTTCGAAATATGAACTCGAGCACCAACTTCATCCATCACATCGATGGCTTTATCTGGCAAGAAACGATCAGAAATATATCTATCTGACAATTTTACAGCAGCAATGATTGACTCGGCTGTATAATTGACATGATGATGTTCTTCGTATTTATCTTTTATATTATTTAAAATCTCGATGGTTTCATCCACTGTGGTCGCATCTACCATGACTGTTTGAAAACGTCGAGCTAATGCACCATCCTTTTCAATGTATTGACGATATTCATCTAAAGTTGTTGCTCCAATAACTTGTATATCACCCCTCGCTAAAGCGGGTTTAAACATATTAGAAGCATCCAACGAACCTGAAGCACCACCAGCACCGACAATCGTATGTAACTCATCAATGAATAGAATGACGTCTGTCGACTTTTCTAATTCATTCATAACGGCCTTCATTCTTTCTTCGAATTGACCTCTATATTTAGTGCCAGCTACCAAAGAGGCTATATCTAAAGTAACTACTCTTTTGCCAAATAATACTCTTGAAACCTTCTTTTGAACAATTCTAAGTGCCAAACCTTCTGCAATGGCAGTTTTACCCACACCTGGCTCACCGATCAAAATCGGATTATTTTTCTTTCTACGAGATAAAATTTGAGCCACACGCTCAATTTCTTTTTCTCTTCCTACAATTGGGTCTAATTTACCATTTTCAGCAATTTTGGTTAAATCTCTTCCAAAATTATCTAAAACAGGAGTTTTACTTTTGTCAGCACTTTTTACATTTGAACTAGAACCGGAAGAACCGCTGGAAGAACCTCCAGAATACAAGCGGCTATCATCATCTGAATCATCCGTATCTGAGGAAGCTTTGGGATTAACATCTTGACCATTTCCAGATTGAAACTCAACCATTTCTTTGATCAAATCATAATAAACCTGGTATTTTTCCAAAATTTGAGTAGCCACATTATCTTCATCTCTTAAGATAGCCATCAACAAATGATCCGTTTCAACTAAATTAGTCTTAAAATACTTAGCTTCTAAATAAGTTAATCGAAGAACTTTTTCAGCTTGTTTGGTTAACGGAATATTTAATAAACTTTCACGGTCAAAACTGGATTTACTTGTAGATGAAGTTGAATGTTCAATGCTTTGACGCAATTGATCCAAAGAAACACCTGAACGAACTAATAAATTAATACCAGGACCCTCTCCATCACGTATCATACCCAACATCAAATGTTCTGTTCCAATGTAATCGTGGCCTAATCTAAGCGCTTCTTCCCTTGCCAATGAAATGACATCTTTTACTTTGTTTGAAAACTTCGCCTCCATATCTTAATAATTTTTATCACAAAACAAGCTTAATCTACTAATTGTTCAATTTACGAAAACTTTGGTCTAAAATGTCATTCATTTCTCTACCATAATTCATAAATAAATCTACTACAGACAAATTAGGTACAAATTCTGTGCCAAAAACTTGCCTATACGGACACTCTATATAATAAGCTCTTTCTTTCCAAGCAATTTTAGGACTCAATTGATTATAAAAAGATTCACTTTTCGATTCAATAAAGGTCTCAGTAAAAGAATAGTTCAACTTTCTCCCAGAAATTCTTTCAATCAATTTTAAGAAATCAATATTTAAATCTACTAAAAATTTATTTTTTTTCGCAAATATAGATGAAATTAAAGGTTCAAAATGTTCAAAATAAGGCGCTTTTCCATAAGCCGCATTGATGCCACCTTTGTGCCTTCGAATCCAATCTTGAGAATAATCAATCTGAACATCTTTCATCTGCTGCTTTTTACCACTCAAATGAATAATTGGAACAGTCAGACTTTCTACCCCATTCGCGCCTAAAATCAATGTTCGATTTCGGAAAGATTGTTTGATGAAATTTTCTTCAACTTCAAATTCTATCGAATCGGAAGAATAAAGCAAAGACATATATTCTAGACTGGGTAAATAATGTAATTCAATGTGCATTCCCAAAAATAAATAGGATATTTGCAAAACTAAAGGTTTACAAAAAATAAATCAGAATTTGAAAATGATATTTTATCGATTGATTGGCAGATTACCCTTTTTTATTTTGTACGGAATTTCCAATTTTATTCAATTCCTTTTTTACTATGTTATTTCCTATCGTAAAAAAGTCATTACTGCAAACTTGAAAAATTCTTTTCCTGATTTGAATACCAAAGAAATTAATCAATTATGTTATCAATTTTATGGTTACATGACCGATTTGTTAGTTGAATTTTTCAAAGGTTCAGCTATTTCGAAAGAGGAAATTTTAAAAAGAATTAATATCGTTAATCCGGAAGTTGTTCAAAACTATCTTGATCAAAACATTCCTGTGGTCTTAGTTGCAGGCCACCAAGGAAACTGGGAATGGGCCATACATCGTTTGGCATTAACGAATAACATCAACGATGTCGTGTATCAGAAGTTGAATAATCCAACATTTAATGAGTTCTCAAAACAGGTTCGATCTAGATTTGGGAATATTGTATTGATGGAAAAGAGAGAATCCATTTTATTAACCAAAGAACGTAAAAACATTCCAAGAACCATTTGTCTAGCAGCAGACCAAGCACCTCAAAAACCTGAATCGGCCTATTGGACACAATTTTTAAATCAAGACACGGCTTTTTTTACTGGAATGGAAAGATTTGCAAGAGAATACAATTACCCTGTCGTTTTTTGTGAATTGATTCTTACAAAAAGAGGTTATTACCAAATGACTTATCAAACAATTGCAGAGGCTCCTTTCGAAAACTTAGAAAAAGGAGAAATCATCCGACAATTTGCTTTAAATCTTGAAAAAGCGATTACTAAATATCCAGAACAATATTTATGGTCACATCGAAGATGGAAACACACGAAACCTGAAACAATTTCGATTAAGTGGAATTAAGAAAAATCAGCAATATCGCCTGCTCCTTCTCTAATAATTTCAAATTGATCATTTTCATCAATTTGAATAACACTGGAAGGATCAATAGCACCGTATCCACCATCCAAAATCAAATCAACTTGGTTTTTATATCGGTCAAATATTAAACTGGGATCCGTGTATTCTTCTAAAGCTAAATTAAGCGTAGGCAAAGAAGTTGTCAATAAGGGAACACCTAATTCTTTGACAATTTCCAAAATAGGTAGATATTCCGGAATGCGGACTCCGACCGTTTTTTTTCCTTGCACCAAAATAGAAGGTACTTTATAACTCGCTGGTAAAATAAACGTATAAGGTCCTGGCAAATATCTTTTCAAGGTTTTAAATGCAAAATCACTTACCTTGGCATAATTGGAAATCGCACTCAAATCATTACAAATAAAGGAAAATCTATTTTTGTTTGATTGAATATTTTTTATTTCACAAATACGATTAATGGCTTGTACAGAGTTAATGGAACAACCAAGGGCATACATAGTATCTGTAGGATAAATGATTACTCCATTTTTATTCAACACATTAACCACATTGGAAATGGTAGCGAATGAGTTATTTTTATCATATAATTTAACTAATTGTGCTTCCATTATTTTTCAATATGTTTGATTTGAAAAAAATCTTCTTCCTCCACCTCTAATTCTTCTTCTGTTTTCACTTGATCTATCGTTGCGTTTATTTCAAAACCAACTAACAAAATCAATGCGATAAAATATAGCCACGCCATTAGCGCAATCAAAGAACCAATTGAACCATAAACTTTATTGTAAGTAGCGAAATTCACCAAATAATATGAGAAAAGATTGGAAACTAAAATGGTCAAAACGGAAGCTGTTATGGATCCAATATTGACAAATTTCCATCGTTTATGTATCGCTGGGGCATAATAATAAATAATAGAAATGGTAAAAAAGAAGACCGAAAATGTACTAAAATAAGTCAAGGTTTTAATCAGATAAAAGGTGAAATCATAATTCAACAGACCTTTACCTTGCAAATAATTCACGATTAAATTCCCTACAATAAAAACACTAAAAGCTATGATAAGCACAAATGTCAACAGAAAATTTAGCGCTACGGCAATTAATCTTTCTTTGAAATAACCTCTATTTTCGTTAGTTTTATAGGTCAAATTAAATGATCTAATTAAAGCCATAATTCCGCTTGTAGAAGCATACAAAGCAAAAATAAAACCGAATGATAAAAGCCCCCCACGTTTTTTATGGATAATTTCTAATAATAATTCTGTTAAGTCTTTTTGCAAATTTTTAGGAACATTTACCTTCAAAAAACTAATCATTTTCATATCAAAATTATCAATCGGCATATAAGCCAATAGGGAAAATAAAAAAATGATCGTTGGAAAAACGGCCAAGGTGAAATTATAAGCTACCGCCGCTGCTCGAACATCAATATCAAACAAAAAGATTTTTTTGTAGAGAATACGTAATATTTTGGCAAGAATATAATGTTCTTCCAATTGTTCCCAAAAAAGTTGAATTTCTTTTAAAATCCTTTTCCTTTTCATTTAAAAACAGATTTTAAAGCGGATAATATTGTTTCTGGAACACGAATGATTTTTTTATCTACCAAATTCATAAAGACCAATGTGGTTCGACCCTCATTGATTAATTTGCCTTCTTGGTTGAAGATTTGATAATTAAAAATAATTCTTGCAGAAGGCAATTCATCTATTCGACAATTGACAGTCAATAAGTCATCATAAAGCGCAGGTGCATGAAACTTAGAATAATTGTCATAAACGGGTAAACCAATCCCTATATCTTCTAAACTTTTGTAACTAACACCTAAACTTCTTAACATCTCAACTCGAGCTATTTCATAAAGCCTAGCATAGTTACCATAATACATATATCCCATTTGATCTGTATCTGCATAACAAACTCGATAAGTAGTAGAATGGCTATACATCTTATTTAATATTCAATTGATCCAATGCTTTTTGGTAGTTTGCGGCATTAACTAAATGTGCTGGATAACTTTCTGCAAATGAATGATAACCTGAAAAATCTTCTTTGGCACAAAAATACAAATACTTGTGTTTTTCGAGATTCAATACTTTATCTATCACACTTGTGGAGGGTATTGAAATCGGTCCTGGAGGTAAACCCGTTACACGATAGGTGTTGTAAGGGGAATTAATTGCAGTGTATTTTCCGGTTACACGCTTAATCGTAAAATCCTTCCAAGCAAAAACGATTGTTGGATCAGCTTGTAGAGGCATCTTTTGCTGCAAACGATTCCAATAAACCCCAGCAATTCTAGATTGCTCATCCGATTTTTTACTCTCCCCTTCGACAATTGAGGCTAAAATACTTACTTCTGTAGTGGTAAAACCTAATTCAGCAGCTTTCTTTTGACGATCGGAATTCCAAAACTTGGAAGATTGTTTAAACATTTTAGCCATAAAGTCTTCAAACGATGAAGTCCAAAATACTTCATAGGTATTAGGTAAAAAGATAGCTGGAATAGTTTCTTTCGTAAATGAATATTTTGCAACAAAATCGGAAGAATCAAGCATTTTGAAGATGTATACTGAATCAAAAGGTAATGTTTTACTCAATTTCCCTGCAATATCTTCTTTCAATCTCCAATTGTTTATTACCACTTTCAAGGCATCTTGTCGTCCATTGCGTAATTTTCGTAAAACCTCCCAATTACCAGAAGTAGAATATATCAAATAACGACCTGCTTTAATCCTTTCCGGATATTTTAACACCTTTGCCAAAAAGCGAAAACTTAATTGATCTCTTACAATATCATGCTTTTTTAAAGTATCTAAAACGCTGTTAAAACTGGCATTTTTAGGTATTAAAAGTTCAAATTCTTTTCCTTCTTTCACATTAAAATTAGGAGTTTTGAACACTTGCCATGCATAATAAGAAAACATGGCTGTTACCAAAGAAAAAACTAAAATAAAAATCTTAAAACGCTTATTTTGTACCATAACTAAATAATATCAAATGATAGATTAAATCGATCTGCTAACACTTTTAAATCCTTCAAAACTGGGTCTATCAATGGAATTCCTTCATTTTTACGAATATTTTCCAATTCTCTTTCAGGATCACCAGGAATAATTACTTTTTGCCCTTCTACTGCTTCTGCACTTCTAAATCTTTGAATCCATTTATCCATGTCTTTTTGAAAATCCAAAGCGGGTCTAAATGCATCAATACGCATAGCTCCTAAAAAATGCCCCGTTCCCACACCCACCGATTCAGTCGCGCTCATAAAACCTGCTGTTGCAAAAGGAGGAACCCAAGGTCCAAAATTTGCTCCAGAAAGAACTCCAGACAAAATATCAACAATGGCACCCAAGGCATATCCTTTGTGAGAACCATGTTCCCTATCGCCTCCTAATGGCAGTAAAGCTCCTCCATTTTTGATGGCGAAAGCATCATTACAAGGTTCCCCATATTTATCTTGAACCCAACCTGATGGAGTATCTAGTCCTTTTCTTTGTAAAATTTCCAATTTCCCATAAGCAACTGCAGTCGATGCAAAATCAGCAACAAAAGCTGGCTCATTGAGAGCAGGAATAGCTACTGCAATGGGATTCGTTCCTAATAACTTTTCCTTCGAAAAAGTCGGAGTTACCAAAGGTGCAGCGTGAGTCATGGCCCAACCGATCATATTTTGATCCAAAGCCTTCATAGCATGATATCCAGCTATTCCAAAATGATTCGAATTTTGTACGGCCACCCAACCTGTACCAGCAATTGCGGCTTTTTCTTTAGCGATTTCCATAGCAAATGGAGCAACAACTAAACCCAATCCCCTATCACCATCAATTAAAGCGGTGGAAGGAGATTCATGTAAAATTTTAATCTTGGGATTTGGATTTAAACGGCCATGATCATATAAACGGACATATCCGGCCAAACGAGCCACACCATGTGAATCAATACCACGTGCATCGGCAGAGACCAAAACATCTGTTGCCAATTCAGCGTCTTGCTTACTACATCCTAGCGATTCAAAAACAGAGCAAACAAAAGATTGAAGTTTTAAATAGTCAACCATAAATTAATTTTCAAGCCACAAAGATAAACATTAGAATTAGGAATAAAATTTATAACTTAATTATGCGTTGTTAGTTTTAATAAAATCAACGCTAAAAAAATGAATACAATCGTTAATACACTATTCCATTCCATTTGGTTTTGGATTTCAATGATTATCCTTCTTGTCATTATCCGAGATATTTTTTTACAAAAACGACATACAATTACCCACAATTTCCCCATAGTTGGACATTTTAGATATTGGCTAGAACAAATTGGACCTGAACTTAGACAATACATAGTTGCCAATAATAGAGAAGAGTTACCATTTAATCGCCAGGAAAGATCGTGGATTTATGCTTCATCCAAAAACGAAAATAATTTACAGGGTTTTGGGTCTGATCAAGACTTTAACGCACCTGGCTATATATTTATCAAAAATGCAATGATGGGCTTTAATCCGCCAGCCAATCATGTATTCCGAAAGAATCCAGGAATTTTACCTGCCGCAAAGGTCATTGGTTTATATCATCAACGTAGAAGACCCTACAGACCCTATTCAATTGTCAATATCTCAGGAATGAGTTTCGGATCACTTTCAGCGGCAGCCATTGAAGCATTAAATAAAGGTGCTTTGCTATCAGGTTGTTATCACAATACAGGCGAAGGTTCCTTATCACCATACCATCAATTTGGTTCAGATTTAATCCTTAATATTGGAACAGCATATTTTGGAGTTCGCGATTTGGATGGAAAATTTTCCATGGATAAATTGATCGAAAAGGTTGAGCAAAACCCTAATTTAAGAGCAATCGAAGTTAAATTATCCCAAGGAGCAAAACCTGGAAAAGGGGGAATGCTACCTGCTTCCAAAATAAATAAAGAAATTGCCACGATTAGAAATATCCCAATGGGGAAAGATGCAGTTTCACCTGCCTTTCATTCTGAATTTAATTCTATTGCACAACTAATTGATTTTGTTGAAAATATCGCTGATAATACAGGACTCCCTGTTGGAATTAAATCGGCGATTGGGAAATTAGAACAATGGGAAGAATTGGCTGCACTTATGGCAAAAACGGGTAAAGGACCCGATTTTATTACCATTGATGGTGGAGAAGGAGGTACTGGAGCGGCACCACATGCATTTGCGGATCATGTATCCATGCCATTTACATTTGCATTTGCCAAAGTTTATCAGATATTTCAACGATATGATTTAAGTGATAAAATCTTTTTTATCGCCTCTGGCAAGTTGGGATTTCCTGAAAAGGCTTTAATGGCATTTGCTATGGGTGCAGATAGTATCAATATTGCACGTGAGGCCATGATGTCGATTGGTTGTATTCAAGCTCAAAAATGCCATACCAATCATTGCCCAACAGGTATTGCTACATCAAACAAATGGTTACAATCAGGGATCGATGTAACTTTAAAGAGTGAAAGATTTTACAAGTACCATCATACTTTGGTGAAAGAAATTGCTGAAATCACACATGCGGTTGGATATGAGCACCCTTGCCAATTAGGAATGGATGACATCGAGTTTTCAATGGGCGATAATAATAGAACAATTTCAATGGCTAAATCATTGGGTTATCATAAAACACCGATCGTTTTTAATTCTTTTGATGATTTAATCCATTGTGCATACACAGGAGGGCAAGGAGCAAGAAATCGTTTATGATGAATTTAAATTGAGATTTTTTGAATTATCGATTATCTTTGTAAAATGCTTTCTATATCAAATTTAAATTTTTACTTCGGGAGTCGCGCACTTTACGAAAACGCCAATTTACATATCAAACCAAAAACCAAAATTGGGCTCGTTGGCGCAAATGGAACTGGAAAATCAACTTTACTTCGATTAATTTCGGGAGAATATTCCCCAGATGGAGGTACGATTTCTAAATCTGGAGAATGTACCATTGGATTTTTAAATCAAGATCTCCTATCCTATCAAACAGATGAAAGCATTTTGCATGTGGCAATGCAAGCATTTGAACGTCAATTAGAACTTCAAAAGCAAATTGATATCGTTCTTCATAAAATGGAAACAAATTATGAAGACAAGGATGTCGATGAACTTTCAAAATACCAAGAGGAATTCGAACGATTAGATGGATATACCATACAATCAAGAACCGAAGAAATTTTAGAAGGCTTAGGATTTACAACCGATGATTTGGATAAGCCATTGCGTTTATTTTCTGGGGGGTGGAGAATGCGAGTTATGTTAGCAAAATTATTGTTACAAAAACCTGCCCTTTTATTATTGGATGAGCCTACCAACCACTTGGACTTACCTTCTATCGAATGGGTTGAAAAATATATCCATGATTATGAGGGTTCTATTGTGGTAGTTTCTCACGATCGATATTTTTTAGATCGAACCATCAATAATATCGCGGAAGTTTCGAATCAAAAAATCACATTGTACCCAGGTAATTATTCCTTTTATGTTGAAGAAAAAGCCTTAAGAAATGAAATTCAAAAAGGGGCGTATGAAAACCAACAAGCTCAGATAAGACAAACCGAACGTTTCATAGAACGTTTTAAAGCGAAGGCATCTAAAGCTAGACAAGTTCAATCGAGAGTGAAAGCTTTAGACCGATTGGATGTGGTAGATGAGGTAATTGATGAAAAAGCTAAAGTGAATTTTAAATTCAATTTTGGAACTCAACCAGGTCGATTTATTTTATTTTTGGAACATATTTCAAAAGCATTTGGTGAAAAAATAATATTAAAAAACACTTCTGCTACAATTAACAGAGGGGATAAAATTGCGTTGATTGGAGCAAATGGAAAAGGTAAATCTACTTTATTAAGAATCATATCAGGTTCCGAAACAATTGAAGGTGAACGAAGAACAGGACATAATGTAATCGAATCATTTTTTGCTCAACATCAATTAGAAAGTTTACAAGTAGAAAACAGTTTATTAGAAGAATTAAAAGCAACTGGAACGGCGAAGACTGAAATGGAATTAAGAAGCATTTTAGGTTGCTTTTTGTTTTCTGGCGAAGAAGTGTTTAAGAAGATCAAGGTACTTTCAGGAGGAGAAAAATCAAGAGTTGCATTGGCCAAAGTATTAATTTCACAAGCCAACTTTTTGTTGCTGGATGAGCCAACCAACCACTTGGATATGCAATCCGTTAATATTTTAATTCAAGCTCTTCAACAATACGAAGGTACTTATGTAGTGGTTTCTCACGATAGATATTTTGTATCAAATATTGCCAATAAAATTTGGTACATAGAAGATTATGTAATCAAAGAATATCATGGAACCTTTGATGAATATGAAGTTTGGCAAGAAAGTAGAAAAGGAAGTCAAACACAAAAACCCCAAGAAAGTCAAAAATTAAGTGCTTATGAAAAGGTAAAAAATACCACGGAAAAAGTGGTAGCAAAACCTTTAAATAATCAAAAGCAAATTGAAAAAATAGAACAGCAGATTTTTGAACTTGAAAATAAAAAATCTGACATTGAAAATAAAATGGCTGAAAAAGCTCAAAACAGCGATTTTGATGAATTGAAGAAATTAGAATTGGATTTAAAATCAGTTCAAGTTGAATTAAACAAAATAACAGAAGAGTGGGAAGCATTGATTGAATAAAATGAAATATAAAACATCCCTCTTATGGGTATTTTTTTCATTTTTGAACATGTCACTACATGCTCAAATTTACAATGCTATTCAAAAGGATTATATTCATAGTGCCTATTTGGTTAAAAATAAGCCCAAAGAAATCATTCAAGATAATCCTATCATTGAGATAAATCATCAAGGTGAATATGTACTTTCGTTTGATGATTTATCCCTTAAATATGCCAATTACCAATTAAGAATTATTCATTGTCAGGCCAATTGGGTTCCTTCCAATCTAAATGAAATAGAATACCTAAGCGACTTTAATGACACCCCCATTAGAGAAAATGCCAATTCCTTTGGAACAAAAATACCCTATCTGCATTATCAGATTTCCTTACCCAAAGTTAGAATTTCAGGAAATTATATTGCTCAAGTTTATCTCAACCGAAACAAAAAAGATACTGTTTTAACAAAAAGATTCTCTGTTGTTGAAAATGAATTAATCGTTGCAGGAAAAATTACTTTTGCCAAAAGAAATGAATTTAGACTAAGTCATCAAGCAATAGAACTTAATCTCTCCTACCCTGAAAATTTATTATTATCCGGCGATGAAAATTTAAAAATAATCGTTCGACGTAATTCAAATTCAGACAATTTACTTCCTCATTTACCACAACCTAGCATCAATGCATTTGATCGTAAAATTTCTTATTTATTTTTCGATAATGAAAATAATATCCCAGGAAGTAATGAATATCGAATGATTGATTTAAGAAGCACACAGCAAAAGCTAAATTTTGTGGCTAATATTCAAGCATTGGAAAATTACACACAAATTACGACCTATCCTGAAACTCCTCAAGGTAACTATTCATACACACAAAAAATGGATATGAATGGTGCTATCGTAATAGAAAACTATGAAAATCCTGATAATAATTTACAAGCAGATTATGTTTGGTGCAATTTTATCTTAAAAAGCAGAAAGTGGGAGGACGAAGGTATATATGTGGGTATGTTACCTAACTCTTATCAATTAAAACCTGCATTTAAAATGGAATATGATGATTCCAATGGTATTTACACGAAAAAAATATTGCTTAAACAAGGTATTTATAATTACCATTATTTAAGCAATAATTTATCGAATACAAGCCTCGAAGGAAATTATTCTCAAACCGAAAATCAATACGAAATATTGGTTTATTTTAGAAAACCAGGTCAACGATATGATTCATTGATTGGTTACCAGAGAATTATTTATCCTTAAACGTTGAAACGGAAGTGCATGATATCGCCATCATGAACGATATAGTCCTTACCTTCCACATTCATTTTCCCAGCCTCTTTACAAGCTAATTCACTTTTATAAGTTTGATAATCGGCAAATTTGATTACCTCTGCGCGAATAAAACCACGTTCAAAATCGGTATGAATAACTCCAGCAGCTTGTGGTGCTTTCCAACCTTTTTGGATTGTCCAGGCACGAACCTCTTGCACGCCCGCTGTGAAATAAGTAATTAGATTTAATAAATAATAAGAACTACGAATTAACTTACTTAAACCCGACTCCTTTAATCCATATTCTTCTAAAAACATCATACGCTCATCCAAATCTTCGATTTCAGAAATTTGTGCTTCTAGTGCTGCACAAACAACTATTACCTCCGCATTTTCCGCCTTAATATTTTCTTTTAACTGATCTACAAATTGATTACCTCCGGCTGTTAGCGAAGCTTCATCAACATTAGCCACATAAATGACAGGTTTATCAGTCAATAAACACAACTCGCCGATGGCAGCTTCCCTTAAATCAGCATCCATTTCGACAGTTCTAGCTGACTTTCCTGCCTCTAACGTAGATTTAAATTGCAATAAAGCAGCCAATTCTTGTTTAGCTTTTGCATCACCTGCTTTTGCTGCGCGTTCTAATTTGGAAATCTTTTTATCAACTGATTCAAGATCTTTTAATTGTAATTCCATATCAATGATTTCTTTATCACTGATTGGATTTACGCGACCTTCCACGTGAATAATATTTTCATCTTCAAAACATCTAACCACGTGAATAATAGCATCTACTTCACGAATATTGGCTAAAAATTTATTGCCTAATCCGGCTCCTGTGGATGCTCCTTTCACTAAACCTGCAATATCTGTAAATTCAATTACCGTAGGTAATATGCGATTAGGCTTCACTAATTCAGCTAAGACATTCAAACGATCATCCGGAACAGTTACAATACCTACATTCGGTTCGATTGTACAAAAAGGATAATTGGCCGCCTCTGCCTTATTAGAAG
>JBJTNH010000113.1:0-18042 GCA_046073945.1 Aquirufa sp.
TGCCTTCTATCAATTATTTGCTGCTGGACAAGCCCTTACCTCAGTTGAAATGAAGACAGCTATCGAAGTATTAGCAGGTTTCTCATTAGGTGCTGAATCTATTGCATTATTTGCTCGAGTTGGTGGAGGTATTTATACAAAAGCAGCTGACGTAGGAGCTGACTTAGTAGGTAAAGTGGAGGCTGGTATTCCTGAAGATGATGTACGTAATCCTGCAACTATTGCAGATAACGTGGGAGATAACGTAGGTGATGTAGCTGGTATGGGTGCCGATTTATTTGGTTCTTATGTGGCAACTATTTTAGCTACCATGGTTTTAGGACAAGAAATTTCAGTAACGGATAATTATGGAGGTTTTTCCCCAGTTTTATTACCAATGTTAATTGCTGGAGTTGGTTTATTAGCTTCTTTAGTTTCTACGTTTTTTGTTCGTATTAGTAGTGAAACAGCTTCTGTTCAAAATGCTTTGAACCTAGGTAATTATGCTTCTATTTTAATCACGTTTGTGACTTCTTACTTTTTAGTTAAGAATATTTTGCCAGAAACTTTGGTATTACGTGGATTGGAATTTTCATCGATGGATGTATTTTATGCCATCATTGTAGGTTTAGTAGTAGGAACTTTAATGTCTATCATTACTGAATACTATACGGCTATGGGTAAACGTCCAGTTGATTCAATCGTTCAAAAATCAGGAACAGGACATGCAACCAATATCATTGGAGGTTTAGCTGTTGGAATGGAATCTACCGTATTACCTATTTTGGTTTTAGCGGCAGGAATTTATTTCTCTTATTATTTTGCAGGAATTTATGGTGTGTCCATCGCTGCTGCTGGTATGATGGCAACAACTGCTATGCAATTAGCGATTGATGCTTTCGGTCCTATCGCGGATAATGCAGGTGGTATTGCTGAGATGTCTCAATTACCAAGTGAGGTTCGTGAGCGTACAGATAATTTAGATGCGGTTGGTAACACGACTGCTGCTACAGGAAAAGGATTTGCTATTGCATCTGCTGCTTTGACTTCTTTGGCTTTATTTGCGGCATTTGTTGGTATTTCAGGCATTACTCAAATTGATATTTACAAGGCTGATGTTTTAGCTGGATTATTTGTTGGAGGAATGATTCCATTCATCTTCTCAGCTTTATGTATTTCAGCAGTAGGTAAAGCAGCTATGGAAATGGTGAACGAAGTTCGTCGTCAATTCCGTGAAATTCCAGGTATCATGGAATACAAAGCAAAACCTGAATACGAAAAATGTGTCGCTATTTCAACAGAGGCTTCTATTAAGCAAATGATTTTGCCAGGAGCGATTGCTTTAACTGTTCCTGTGATTGTTGGTTTTGTCATGGGACCTGAGGTTTTAGGAGGATTATTAGCTGGTGTAACTGTATCGGGCGTGTTGATGGGAATTTTCCAATCTAATGCAGGTGGTGCTTGGGATAACGCGAAGAAATCCTTTGAAAAAGGTGTTGTTATCGATGGTGAAACTTACAAAAAAGGATCAGAGCCTCATAAGGCAGCTGTAACGGGTGATACTGTTGGAGATCCTTTCAAGGATACTTCTGGACCATCAATGAATATCTTAATTAAATTGATGTCAATTGTTTCTTTAGTGATTGCGCCTTATATCGCAGTTAATTCAGGAACACATACTTCAGCTAAATTGGTGAAAGCACCAATCGTGAAAGTAATTGCTAAAAAATAATATTAAACGGGGATTCTTTATTTGAATCCCCGTTTTTATAGGGCAACAAAAAAACCACCAATTGGTGGTTTTTTTGTTGTCTATCAGAAAGATAAGCCGAAGGCTAATTAGCTTAATTTACCTCTTAGAGCTCTTGGGATATCAATTGTTGCTACTGGATTTGACATTGGATTTAAAATCTCACATCCTTCAACAGATAATTTATTTACTTTAACAGTTTGACCTAAATCTAAACCTGAAATATCTGCAGTTACAAAATCAGGAATATTTTCAGCTAAACCTTTCAAAGATACTTTACGTAACTTTTGAACCATTTTACCTCCTTTAATTACACCTGGAGAATTTCCTACAATTTTAATAGGTACTGCAATTTTAATTGGTTTTTTATCTTGAATTTCTAAGAAATCAACATGAAGAATCATCTCATTTACTGGATGAAATTGTGCATCTTGTAAAATAGCACGGTATTTATCCCCTTCAATGTTTAATTCTACTTCATAAACATCTGGTGAATAAAGTAATTCACGGAAAAGGATCATTGGTACAGCGAAGTGTACTTGCTCTTTTCCACCGTATAATACACAAGGAGCTAAAGCTTCAGTACGCAAATCTTTCGCGCCCTTTGTTCCGAGATTCGCTCTTTTGTACCCTACAATCTCTAATTTTTTCATTTTGTTGTTGTTAATGTTTTTAGTCTTTCACTCAACGAAGGTTATCCCCTAAAAACGGTTGAAATTAATATTTAATAAATAATGAACTGATAGATTCGTGATCTCTAATTCTTCCAATTGCTTTAGCAAATAATTCAGCTACTGAAAGAACTTTAATTTTGTCACACGCTTGTTTTTGAGGAATGGTATCTGTTACCAATAATTCTGTTAAAACAGAATTAGAGATGTTTTCATACGCATTTCCTGATAAAACGGGGTGTGTAACTACTGCCCTTACTGATTTAGCACCTTTTTCCATGATTAATTGAGCAGCTTTGCACAAAGTACCACCTGTATCAATTAAATCATCTACTAAGATGACATCTGCACCTTCTACATTACCAATTAATTGCATAGATGCAATTTCATTGGCTCTTTTACGGTGTTTATCGCAAATAACCATTTCTGCATTAAAGAATTTCGCCATATTTCTAGTACGAACTACTCCACCAACGTCTGGTGATGCAAAAATGATTTTTTCTAAATTCAATGATTTCAAATAGGGAACAAAAATCGCATTTCCTTCTAAGTGATCCACCGGGAAATCCATGAATCCTTGAATTTGACCAGCATGTAAATCGATCGTCATCAAACGATCAGCTCCTGCTGCAGTCAATAAATTAGCAATTAATTTCGCCCCAATACCAACTCTTGGACGGTCTTTTCTGTCTTGACGAGAATAACCAAAATACGGCATAACGGCAGTTACATAATGGGCTGATGCTCTTCTTGCTGCATCAATCATCAGTAACAATTCCATTAAATTATCTGAAGTTGGGAAAGTCGACTGGATAATAAAAACATCACATCCACGAACTGATTCATCAAAACTTGGTGACATCTCACCATCAGAGAAACGTAATGTGGTGGCAGCACCTAAATCTTTTCCATAATATTTAGCAATTTCTTTAGCTAAATAATTCGAAGCTGAACCTGAGAATATTTTTACTGCATTGATGGCTGCCATGATAAATTTTAGAAAATTTTATTTTTTTAAAAATTAAGGTGCAAAACTAAACAATTTTGCACCTTAAAACAATTTTGAATTTATTTAACTGAGGCTCTGATAATATTCAAAGCACCACCTGCCTTAAACCATTCGATTTGTTGGGCATTGTATGTGTGATTGACACTAAAACTTTCTTTTGTTCCATTTGAATGAACCAATTCAATTGTCAATGGTTTTTCTGGTGCAAATCCAGCTAAACCAACAATATTGATTGTGTCATCCTCTTGAATTTTATCATAATCAGCTTCATTTGCAAAAGTCAAAGCTAACATACCTTGTTTCTTCAAATTGGTTTCGTGAATACGAGCGAAAGATTTCACTAAAACAGCACGAACACCTAAGTGACGTGGCTCCATAGCAGCATGCTCACGAGATGAACCTTCACCGTAGTTGGTATCACCCACTACAATTGTTCCAATTCCAGCAGCTTTATAAGCACGTTGGGTAGCAGGAACAGCACCATATTCTCCAGTTAATTGGTTTTTAACATTATCCGTTTTTTCATTGAAGAAATTTACGGCTCCAATTAACATATTGTTGGAAATGTTATCTAAGTGACCTCTGTATTTTAACCAAGGGCCCGCCATAGAAATATGGTCAGTAGTACATTTTCCTTTTGCCTTAATCAATAATTTCAAACCGTTCAAATCAGAACCTTCCCATGCTGCGAATGGATCTAATAATTGTAAACGATCTGAAGTAGCTGCAACTTTAACTTGTACACTAGAACCATCTTCAGCTGGAGCTTGATATCCTGCATCTTCTGCAGCAAATCCTTTTTGTGGTAATTCATCTCCACTTGGAGCATCTAATTTTACCTGCTCTCCTTTTTCGTTGGTTAAGGTATCCGTTAAAGGATTGAATGTTAAATCTCCTGCGATAGCTAAAGCTGTTACCATTTCTGGTGAAGCAACAAAAGCAAATGTATTTGGATTTCCATCCGCACGTTTAGCGAAGTTTCTATTAAATGAGTGAACAATTGTGTTCTTTTCTCCTTTTTCTGCCCCTGGTCTCGCCCATTGACCGATACATGGACCACAAGCATTCGAGAATACAGTTGCTCCGATGGTATTGAATGTATCAATAAATCCATCTCTTTCAATCGTGTAACGAACCAATTCAGAACCTGGAGTGATGGTAAATTGTGCTTTCGTTTTTAATCCTTTAGCAGCAACTTGTTTTGCTAAAGATGCCGCACGTGCAATATCTTCGTAAGATGAGTTGGTACAAGAACCAATTAAACCTACTTCTACTTTAGTTGGCCAGCCATTTTTTTCAGCCATTTCTTTCATTTTAGAAATTGGCGTAGCCAAATCTGGAGTGAAAGGACCGTTTAAATGTGGTTCTAATGTATCTAAATCAATTTCAATTACTTGATCAAAATAGGCTTCTGGATTTGCATAAACTTCAGGATCTGCAGTTAAATGCTCACGAACTTGATCAGCCATAGCAGCAACGTCCGCACGGCCTGTAGATTGCAAGTATCTAGACATTGAATCATCGTAACCAAATGTTGAAGTAGTTGCTCCAATTTCAGCTCCCATGTTACAGATAGTACCTTTTCCTGTACAAGACATGGAAGTAGCTCCTTCTCCGAAATATTCAACAACACAACCCGTTCCACCTTTTACAGTTAAGATTCCAGCAACTTTCAAGATAACATCTTTAGCAGATGTCCATCCGTTTAACTTACCTTTTAATTTGATACCAATTAATTTAGGAAACTTTAATTCCCAAGCTAATCCAGCCATTACGTCACAAGCATCTGCTCCACCCACTCCGATCGCAATCATTCCTAATCCACCCGCATTTACTGTATGTGAATCAGTTCCAATCATCATTCCACCTGGGAATGCATAATTTTCTAAAACTACTTGGTGAATGATACCAGCTCCTGGTTTCCAAAAACCGATGCCGTATTTATCTGAAACAGATGACAAGAAATCGTAAACTTCTTTATTTTTATCAACAGCAACTTGTAAATCAGTTGTTGATGCAACTTTTGCTTCAATTAAGTGGTCACAATGTACGGTAGAAGGTACTGCAACTTTCGGGCGACCGGCTTGCATAAATTGCAACAAGGCCATTTGAGCGGTTGCATCTTGCATTGCTACGCGATCTGGTGCAAAATCAACATAAGAAGCACCACGAGTGAATGTTGAAGAAGGAGTTCCTTCCCACAAATGACTGTAAAGAATTTTTTCTGTTAATGTAAGCGGTTTGCCTGTTAATGCTCTTGCTGCTGCAATGCGAGCAGGCATCCGGTCGTAAACAGCTTTAATCATTTCTATGTCAAAGGCCATGAGTAAATTGTGTTTTTGGTAAAAATGTATGCAAAATTAATAGATTCGTAATTACTTTTTGTCACTTTTTGTAAATATCCTTTCCTTTGTATTCATATTTCATAAATTAACGGAGCAAAATAGAAATATTTAACTTTTTTTATGGATTATTTTATCAATTTTGAACCATCAATAATTTGTTACTTCGCCGAATTGTCTTTTTTGTAAGTTTTAGTTTAGGAATTCTTCCAATTTCTTACGCACAATTGGCAAATCCAGATTCAATTATTCATCGTTCTTTATTAAAAACATCTGAACACGCATCTTTACTCAAAAATTTTAAATTTAAGGTCTTAGTTTCTGAAAAAACGCGCTTTAATGATATTTTGGGTATTGGAGAAAAGCGTTTAGAAAAGATTGAAGGCGTTCGTGAAGATCAATGGTATGGTCATTCTGTCATTTCAGAGGTATATTCCGTTAAATTGAACCAATCTATCCACGAAATAAAACAAATAGAGCTTTTGAATAAAAAATCGGCGAAGCCTACTTTATTCTTTTGGCCTGATTTTTATCAAGACATTGTTGGACCTAACTGTATATCTCCCCTTAATTTCCAATCGCAGTTTTATTATACCTATCAATTTAAAAAAGATACACTCATCCAATCTAAGAAAGGATATCTGTTTCAATTAAATCCTAAATCTAGCTTAGATCGTTTATTTAAAGGCCAAATTGTTTTAAGTGAGGATGGTGCTTTAATGTACGTCAATTTAGCCGTTTTTGCTGATGCGCTGAATTATAAAATTGAATTGAAACATCAATTTGCATTAAATACTTGGCTACCATTAGAAGGAAACTTTGTGGTAAATGGTGGCTTGCTTGGTAATAATGGCGAGTTTCATTTGAATGAGAAAGTAGTTAGTCCACCCGAAAATTGGTCTCCAACAAATGAAAATTTATTGGGAAATTCCATCATAGAAAAATTAAATATTGCAGAAAGGGCATTTGACGAGGTTTATGTTTCACAATTGTTGGGCAATCTTCACAATTCGATGATTTTGAAATGGAAAGATCGATCTCAATCAGGAATTACAACCATTGATTCTACGAGATTAGCCCCCAATTTTTTAATCAAAAACCAAATTGAATCAAATTTGAGTTTTTTTAATCAAACTCAAAATAGTCGAGAAGCAGGAAATACTGCCCTAGCCTATTATGAGCCTGTTCGAAAAGCCCCATTGGCTTGGCAGGATATTTTGTTTAGTCGATCTTTTTATTTTGGAGCCATGCAAAAGGATTTCTATCCTTATGAAATTTATTACAAAGCACCCATTTTTGATACCAACTTTAATACAGCAGAAGGTTTTGTTTCCAATAGTGGCTTTTTAGTCCGCAAAAGATGGGCTAGATACCATTTTATAGAGGCAGAAGCCATCGGTAGGCATTCATTTTTGCTCAATCGAAATACAGGTTATTTAAAGTTAAGATACAAAACAGAAAAATTTGATATTCAGTTGACTAAAGGAGATTTCGTCGCTCAGTATAATTCGGAAAATTCAATTTCGCCAGAAATGAATTCCTTATCGACTTTATTGCTGAAGAACAATCAAATGAAAATCTATCGCAAGGATTTTTGGTCACTCTACTGGATTAACCGTATCTCTTCTACCCTATTTTTTAAAGGAAATTTGGAGTTGGCTGATCGAAGTCAGATGGACAATGTTTCAGACTATTATTGGATCAATTATTTAGGACGGAAGTTTACTTCCAATAATCCAACCAATGCTGAATTTTCAACAGAAGGATTTCAAAGTCATAGAGCCTTTACGACCCAATTTACCTTAGGTTTTCGTCCTTTTTTAGATCATGCTTTTGAAGAAAATGAACGTATTAATAATTGGGGTAGTTCACCTTTGATGCTATTGAAATATCGCGCTGGCTGGTCAAATGTGTTTGGATCTACCACGGATTTTAATCATTTAGAGTTTTCGTATGTTCAAAATGTGGCCGTTTCACCTTGGGTGAAATTAGGTTTGGTGCTAAATGCTGGTACTTTTTTTGGAAAAAAACCTAGCTATTTTATTGATTTTAAGCATTTTAATGGAAATATAAACCTTATCCAAGCAAGTGACATGTTAGCTTCGCATCGTTTAGTGGGGTATTATCAAAATTTCACCTTAGGTGCCAATCAACGTTTAAATGTTAATCATTATTCAAATAGTACTGCGGGCAATTATTTAGAAGGCTTGTCGTTTCTGCAGTTTACCAATTTATGGTTAAAGCCAATGTTGGGCATAAAACAATCGTTCGTAAAGGAAGTGTTGATTGCCAATGTAGTCTGGGTTCCTAATCAAAATCTGTTGTATCGAGAAATTGGATATGGCTTAGATGGAATTTTTAAAGTTTTGCGTTTAGAAGCCATTGCGAGTTTTAACAATGCTCAATTTAGTTATATCGGTTTGCGTTTAAACATCAATTCAAGAATTAGAGTTGGAAATGTGCCTGAATAGAATCAATTAATTGATTTTTTTAAAAGGTTTTGTCGCTTTATTGTACAAATTGTTTTTAAGCAAGTATATTTGAGGTCTGTTTTTGAAAAATAAATTATAAGAAATTAGAATGGCAAAAAATTTAGTCATCGTTGAGTCACCTGCAAAAGCAAAGACAATTGAAGGTTATTTGGGAAAGGATTTTGTAGTAAAATCTTCATTTGGGCACGTTAGGGATCTTCCGACTAAAGGTGATAAGGTAATAGATGTGGATAATGATTTCACGCCTACCTATGTCATTTCACCGGATAAAACGAAAGTTATTTCGGAACTTAAATCATTAGCAAAATCATCTGAAGAAGTTTGGTTAGCGACTGACGACGACCGTGAGGGAGAATCCATTTCATGGCATTTAAAGGAGGCATTGGGTTTAAAAGACAATACCAAAAGGATTGTTTTTAGAGAAATTACGAAGTCGGCTATTCAAAATGCAATTACTAAGCCCCGTGAAATTGACATGGATTTAGTGAATGCACAGCAAGCTAGACGAATCATGGATAGATTGATTGGATTTGAATTATCTCCTGTTCTATGGTCAAAAGTTCAAAAAGGATTATCTGCAGGAAGGGTTCAATCTGTTGCGGTAAGACTGATTGTTGAAAGAGAAAAAGAAATAGAAAAATTTAATTCGGTTGGTACTTATAAAATCGTTGCTTTATTCGATTTGCCGGGTAAAAAAGTGTTAAAAGCGGAATTACCTAAAAATTTCAATACGGAAAAGGAAGCATTGGATTTTTTAACAAAATGTGTCGGAGCTGATTTTTTCATTAAAAATTTAGAAACAAAGCCGGCCAAAAAATCTCCTGCCCCTCCTTTTACCACTTCTACTTTGCAACAAGAAGCATCTCGTAAACTAGGATTTGCCGTTGCAACGACGATGTCTATTGCACAAAAATTATACGAATCAGGTCGTATTTCTTATATGAGAACGGATTCAACTAGTTTGTCGCAAGAAGCTAGAGATAAGGCTAAGAGTGCCATTGAAACGGCTTATGGTGCAAAATTTCATCACTCTCGTCAGTTTAAAACGAAAAGTGAAAGCGCTCAAGAAGCTCACGAAGCCATTCGACCAACAGATTTTGAAATCAGTACCTTGTCTGGAGATGCTCGCGAACGCCGGTTGTATGAATTGATTTGGAAAAGAGCGATTGCTTCCCAAATGGCGGATGCTCAAATTGAGAGAACGACGGCTCAAATTGGAATCTCAAGTACATCTGAAATATTAGTCGCTCAAGGAGAGGTAATAACTTTCGAAGGTTTTTTAAAGGCATATTTGGAGAGTAAAGATGAGGAGGATGAAGATGAGAACAAAGATATGTTGCCTCCTTTATCCATTGGTCAAGCCTTAGAATTGCAAGAATTAAAAGCGCAAGAAAGATTTTCAAGACCTGCTCCAAGGTATACAGAAGCTAGTTTAGTGAAAGCATTGGAAGAAAAAGGAATCGGACGTCCTTCTACTTATGCTCCTACCATATCAACTATCATTAAACGTGCCTATGTTGTTAAGGAAGATCGACCTGGTAAGGAGCGAGAGTTTCAAACTTGGATTTTGAAAAATAATGAAGTGGTTGGTGAGAAAAATGTAGAGATGGTTGGTGCCGAAAAAGCCAAATTATTTCCAACGCACATTGGTACACTAGTTACTGACTTTTTGGTAGATAATTTTGAGGAAGTTGTGGATTATAAATTCACGGCTGACATGGAAGATGAATTTGACAATATTGCTAAAGGAAAACTTTCCTGGACGCAAATGATGAAGAACTTTTATGGGAATTTTCATCAAACCATCTTAGATAGTAAATCGATTGAACGTAGCTCTGTTGGTGGAGGAAGAGAATTAGGAATTGATCCCAAAACGGGTAAAAAAATATCTGTTCGCTTGGGTAAATTTGGTCCATTTGTTCAATTAGGTGAATCTGGTGATGAGGATAAACCCGTATTTGCCAATTTATCAAAAGATCAATCGATCAGCAGCCTAAGTTTAGAAGAGGCTATAGCTTTATTAGATAGACCCAAATTGCCAAGAGAAATTGGAATTTTTGAAGATTCACCTTTAGTGATTGGTGCAGGTAAATTAGGGCCATATATCAAACACAATGGTAAATTCACGAGTTTGCCAGATACAGAAGATCCTTTTACCATAGAAATGGATGCTGCGATTGCCGTTTTAAAGGCTGCACATATCGCTGCGGAAGCGGATGGTTTGGGATATTTTGAAGATGAGTTGATTTCAACTGGTAAGGGCCGATTTGGTCCTTATGTTAAACATAATGGGAAATATTATTCGCTAGGTAAAACGGATAATTTGACTTCTTTAACACAAGAAAGAGCGATTGAGTTAATTTTGGCGAAACGAAATTTAGAAGCCAATAAGTTTATTAAGGAATTTGCTGAAAATGAGCAAGTTAAGATTGTGAATGGAATGTATGGACCATACATTCAAATCGGTAAACGCAATGTTAAAATTCCAAAAGATCAAGATCCAGCATCATTGACATTGGAACAATGTATCGAGTTAGGGGAACAAGCTCCTGCACCTAAAAAAGGAAGAAAAAAATAAATTAAATAGTATAATGGGTCAAATTATTGATGGTAAAATGGTTGCTGAAACAATGAAAACAGCCATTGCAGAAGAAGTAAAAGAATTATTAGCAGAAGGAAAAAGAGCTCCTCATTTAGTTGCCATATTAGTGGGAAACAATGGCGCATCCGAAACTTATGTAGCTAATAAAGTGAAATCTTGTGAAGAGTTGGGATTTGCTTCTACTCTTTTGCGTTTTCCACCTTCTATTACTGAAGCTGAATTACTTCAGGCAGTAATTGAAGTAAACAATAATGCTGAAATGGATGGTTTAATTGTTCAACTTCCTTTGCCTGATCACATCAATCCAGATAAAGTAATGGAAACTATTCACCCATCTAAAGATGTGGATGGTTTTCATCCTATTAATATCGGTAGAATGGCTAAAGGTTTACCTGCTTTTATTTCTGCCACACCACAAGGAGTTTTAGATTTGTTGGCATATTATCAAATAGAAACCTCTGGAAAACATTGCGTCGTTGTAGGTAGAAGTCAAATTGTCGGTTTACCTATGTCTATCTTGATGCAAAGAAATCATCCAGTAGGAAATTGTACCGTTACCTTAACACACTCTAAAACAAAAAATCTGGAAGAAATTTGTCAGCAAGCTGATATTATCATAGCTGCTTTAGGCAAACCTGAATTTATCAAAGCCTCACACATTAAAGAAGGCGCGGTAATCATTGATGTGGGTTTAACGCGGGTAGAAGATCCATCTAAAAAATCAGGATTTGCTTTAAAAGGAGATGTAGATTTTAACGATGTGATTGATAAATGTGCATATATTACTCCCGTACCTAAAGGAGTTGGTCCCATGACGATTGTTTCATTGATGAAAAATACATTGCTTTCTGCGAAAGGAAAGATTTATTAGTGATGTATGATGTATGATGTAAGATGTATGATGTATGAAGTAAGAGGCGGGAATTAAGAATTACATCATACATCTTACGTCTTACATCATAACTCAATTTTTAAAATACCTATGAAACACCCCAAGCGGTAATTTACGGCCATTTAAATCCTCTAAAAATAATTCTCCAGATTCAGCATCTTTAGGTACATCGAAAATACTATTCATTAAGTTTTCGATTACTAATGTTGAGAATCCCATGGAATATAAATTCGAAAGGATTAAATGTTCCTGAGGGTCTAAAATTTCTTTGACTGATTTCAGTAAATCATCTATTTGCTCCTCTAAAATCCATTTTTCTCCATCTGGTCCTCTACCGTATGCGGGTGGGTCTAAAAGGATGCCTTGGTAGAAATTGCCTCTCCTAGCTTCTCTTTTGACAAATTTGAGTGCATCTTCTGCCATCCAGCGTATGCCATCCAATTTCGAAACTTCCATATTTTCTCTAGCCCAAGATAAAACAGGTTTGATGGAATCCACATGGGTAACATCCGCTCCCATTTGTCGGCAAGCCAAACTTGCTCCTCCTGTATAGGCAAAAAGGTTTAAAAATTTCGGTTTTGGATTTTTGAATAAAGGAATTTTTTGTGCTAAAAATTCCCAATTGGCAGCTTGTTCAGGAAATATCCCTACGTGCTTAAATGAAGACAAAGAAATTTTAAACAATAAATTGAGCTTTTCAGACTGATATGGCATAAACCATTTTTCGGGTACGTTTGATTTTACTTCCCAAATACCTTTTTCAGAACTTCCCTTTTCTTTTCTGAAATAGGCATCTAAGCGTTTGACCCATTCTTCTTCACTTAAAGCTTTTGACCAAACAGCTTGCGGTTCAGGTCTTCTAACGACTAAATCGCCAAATTTTTCTAATTTTTCAAATCCTCCAGTATCAATTAATTGATAATGATTATTCCAACATTGAGGACTTTCGATATTGATTGATTGTTGCTTTTCCAAATTATGGTTTTAACTGAATTTTATTTAAATAATATACGGATCTTCTTCCTTCTTGTTCATTGCTAATGTTTTGATAACCACTCGCTAAGAAGTAATTATCATACCAAAAATACAATTCGTTTTTACTGCTTTTTTTAATCTTATCGCCTTCATTTTCCGTTTCAATGTCCTGAATATGTTCGTTTTCAATTTCCCCTTTTTCAGTGATTGTTTTGGAAATAATTTGGTTATTCTTTGAATAAGATAGAATAATTTGGTCTTTATTGACCGACGTTTTAATTTTTTGAACCAATTTACCTTCTTTGATATCATTTAGGTCGATGCAGTGATCCCAAAGCAAATTTCCATTTTTATCAAATTCGGCCACAACGGCATGTGTATAAATCCATCCATCAAATTGCTGTTGATTTCCATAGTAATTGTAGCCTCGGTATCCCCATGGACTGTAGTAATTTGAAAAAGGTGAATACAATCCGTAATAACCATATCCCCATCTATATGGATTGTACATATAACTCCAAGGAGAGTAAAATCCACTTGAATAAGGACTAAATGCTCCCATTCCTCCACCATAGAGCGGATAATAATTACTGAATTTATAATCTGGATAAAATGCTTCTGCGACAACTAAATAATTGTCACCATTTTTAATGATTTCGTGCATCAAAAGTCGATAATCCAAGCGCAAATCCTCTCCTTTCTCTTCTTTATCTTTAATTCTTTTTTCTTGTCGCTCCTTTTGCTTTTTGGAAAGAAAATTAAAGAAATTAGAGAATTTCGTGAAACTGTAAAATTTCGAATCTATGACTTCTCCATCCAAAAATGAATTAAAATACATTCCTTGTGAGCTCGGTCCTTTCGAAGAGCCAATCGTGTTTTTGTGCCCATAGGTACCGACAATGATTTGCAAAGAATCATTGATTTGATTCAATTTGGCATTCATCATCGCAAATTCATCACTTGGATTCATGACAATTTGCCCCATGTTATTGCCATCTTCATCAAAGGATTTTATGATCAATTGATAATTTTTTGCTTTGTTTCCGACGGTATAAGTGACATTTACTTGCTGTTGAGTCGTATCCAAATCCATGGATTGAATCTCTGCTTGCCCTTTGACCACTGAAGGCAATATTCTCGTTTGTTTTGCTCTTAAATTAGTAAATAAAATCAAAGGTTGACCATCTACAATCCCTCCTATAAAAATCGATTGATTTAATACTTTAAAATTGGAAATTTCCATTCTTCCTACGGAATAGATTTGGAATTTTTCCATTTTACCCGTTAAGACATTTATTTTAAAAACGAGATAAGAATTACTTTTAAATCGACTAAATAGTAAACTAACCTGTTCCCCATCAAAACTATGCGTAACAAAATCTAAACTATTCTCAATCGTTCCATTTTTGGACCATTTTTGTTCTAAATTGGTATTGAATGCACGAATATTGAACTCTTGTTTACTTAATTGAGATAAAATTAATACACCTTTATTACCACAAGGAATAGTGAAAGATTCTAAATTGTCTGATGGAATTTCTAATCTGGAGGCGATTTGAGCAAAAACGCTATTGCTTAATCCAATAAATATAATAATGATGAAAAGGCGGATTGATTTCATGTTTGTTCAATTATTCGGTTAAACTTAAAATAATATCAAATTCCGGTTTGTTAACAGGCGTAACAGATAATCTTGATTGTTTAATTAAGGCTAAATTGCTTAATCTATCATCTGCTTTCATCTGTTTAAGTGTCACAGTGGTATTAAATTTTTTCAACGGAATTAATTCCACAACCACCCATCTATCATCCTCAGTGGTTGGATCTTGATAAAATTCTTTACTTACTTCAGCCAATCCAACGACCTCCATTCCTTCATTGGAATGGTAGAAAAACACCCAATCGCCTTTTTTCATGGCTTTCATGTTGTTTCTAGCCTGATAGTTTCTTACACCATCCCAAACCGATTTACCTTCTTTAACGAAATCATCCCAAGAATATTTGAATGGTTCCGATTTTACTAACCAATAATTCATGATCAAGGAAATTTAGGGAATTTTGAAAAATCGGGTTTTCTTTTTTCCAGAAATGCATTTTTACCTTCTTTGGCTTCCTCTGATAAATAATACAATAATGTCGCATTTCCTGCTAATTCTTGAATTCCTGCTTGTCCATCTAACTCTGCATTGAAGGCTGACTTCAACATTCGCAATGCAATGGGACTTTTTTCTAGAATTTTTTCACACCAAGCAACTGTGGTCGCTTCCAATTCTTCTAAAGGAACTACCTTATTGACTAATCCCATATCTAAGGCATCCTGCGCGTTGTATTGGTCACACAATAACCAAATTTCTCTTGCTTTTTTTTGTCCTACTACACGAGCTAAATAAGATGCACCAAAACCACCATCAAAGGAACCTACATTTGGACCTGTTTGACCGAATTTTGCATTTTCTGCTGCAATAGATAAGTCGCAAATAACGTGTAAAACATGTCCACCACCTATCGCCCAACCTGCTACCATTGCAACTACAGGCTTAGGAATGGAACGAATTTGCTTTTGGAAATCCAATACATTCAATCTTGGAACCATATCTTTACCAACATATCCACCATCTCCTCTCACACTTTGATCACCTCCTGAACAAAATGCTTTACCACCCTCTCCTGTCAAAATAATTACCCCAATGCTAGTATCTTGTCTGGCCATTTCCATTGCCTCAGACATTTCTTGCACAGTTAAAGGAGTAAATGCATTGTGTTTATGCGGTCTGTTGATCGAAATTTTAGCTATTCCATTGTATTGTTGAAATAGAATTTCTTGATATTCTTTGATGGTTTTCCAAGGAAATTGTGAACTCATATTTTTTGATTATTAATTTTCTTCGTGATAAATGACATCCCAAGTATGGTCTGCTAATAAAATTACTTTGGCTAAATAACGACTATATTTAAATGATCGGCCCCATTCTTCAGGTGCAACTAAAGATAATAAGTCTGTACCATCTTCTTTTTCATAAATATAATATGTTTCGTTGATGATAGGTTCAAAACCCATTGCTGCATCATATATTCTTTCCGAAATTTCTTTCCTCTCAGACAAAAGTTTAGCTTGCTTAGCCAAAGTTTCCATTTGTTCATACAATTGGTTCATTTGACGGTCAGTTTGCTGACGCATCGCCATTACGGCCCGTCCTTTTGTTTTACCCATATCCTCAGGCTTTATGACAGCTGAGCCTGCAGTATGCGCATATGGTAATAGCCCTGGATTTTCTGCAACTTTTTCCGGATTGATTGGATTTAAAAATGGATCTTCAGGCATAAGAAATAATGATAGTTGGATGATTCCTCTATTAACTCACGAAATTAGAGAATGTTTGGTTAATTTTGGAATGAATTAATGAATTATGCTAGTATTTTCTCCTTGTTCTGTCAATTTTCCTGAAGCCGAAAATGAATTTCAAAAAGAAGTTTTCGATTTTTGTCGTGCATGGAAGTCGGGTCAACAAGATTTTGTCTTCTACACCTCAGGATCCACTGGCACTCCAAAACAAATAGTAATAAGTAGAGAGAAAATGATTTTTTCTGCCAATTTAACCGCTAATTGGTTGAATTTGAAAGAAAATGATTTTGCACTTTTATGTTTACCCATACATTATATCGCAGGTGCTATGGTGCTTGTAAGAGCATTGGTTTTGAACTTAAAACTGGTGTTGATTGAACCTTCAAAAAATCCTTTGGAAGAATTAATTAAATCAGGTCAAAAAATCGATTTAGCTTCCTTTGTACCCACCCAATGGGCTCAAATGATGAATAATTTGGATTCATTGGAAGTTGTTTTTGGGCAAGCAAAGGGTATTTTGTTAGGTGGAGCAAGTTTGGATGTTCAATTAGAGAAAAAAACGAGATTACTGAACTTTCCTGTTTTTCATACCTATGCGATGACTGAAACAGTTTCTCATATTGGCTACCGTTCGATTAAAGATTCTGATTTAGAACAAATTTATCAGGTCTTCCCTTCTACAGAGATTGAAATAAATGATAAATGTTGTCTAAAAATCAAGTCCTTTTTGACAAATAATGAATGGTTAGATACCAATGATTTAGTGGAAATTATTTCTCCTCATTCGTTTAAATTGTTGGGTAGAAACGATTTTATCATCAATTCTGGAGGATTTAAAATTAATCCCTTCAAGGTTGAAATTGTTTGTCAAGCATTTTTTGAATCAATCAATCTTACAGTTGATTTGTTTTTATTTGGTGTCAAAGATGAATTTTATGGACAAAAAGCAATTTTGTTTGTTGATAACAAGGCCGCAGTACCACATTTTGAGAAATTAAAAGGATTTTTGAAACAGACACTCGATTCTAAGGAAGTACCGAAAGATTGTATCTATTTGTCTTCATTTGAAATAAATGACAATGGTAAAATTGATCGAATTAAAACTGTAAATTTGTATTTTAATCAACAAAATAATGTCAATTAGCCAATTCCCAGAGTCGTTTCAATTGTTTTACGAGAGTCCAAACGATGTCCCTGCCCCTTATCATTTAGAGGCTGTTTTTTCATTTTCCGACTTTGGAACGAATCAACCCATGGTAAATTTATCCATCCAATATTTAGATCGAGAAGATTTTTCGAAGGAGGAATTGTTGGAAGAAGGTTTAATGCCAGAGGATAAGTGGGAATGGAATGGTACTTTGAGTCAAAGTTGGAAAGATCGATTATGGTTAAGTTTTTCCAAGTATAAATCTGGATCATGCAACCCAAAGGATTCTGAACCTTTTATTACATTGGAATTGGAACATACCAACACGGCTGTTCCTAGGTTTTTAGAAATGGAAGAAAATCTTGTTCAAGAATTAATGCAAGCCATTTTTGAACAAGCTGAAAAGGAATTACCCCTATATATTGGATTTCAGTTTAAGAAAATTTCCGGAGAATGGACGAGGATTGAAGGAATATTGTCTTTTGCTAATTTGAATCTGCATTATCGCGATTCTGCGACCGAACAAGAACACTATTTGACGGATTGGGATAAAATTCAAGATTTGATGAATTTGATTTATATTGCTGATTTTCAGATAGAAAAAGCGAAAGAAGATTTTAGAAATACCCAATCTTTGGCAGTTTTTCCAGGGGATGGCTTTTGGTATGTGGCAGGAGATTCTTTGAGAAAACCTACTGGAAATAACCGTTATTTTGATACATTAGAAAGTAAATTACAAGACTTATTTAATTAATTCATCATGGAACAAATATCCATTCAGTTAGAGGATCAAATTAAGGATACAATTAATCTTCAGAAAAAATCATTGATTCGATTGAG
>JBJTNH010000114.1:0-7084 GCA_046073945.1 Aquirufa sp.
GTAAGCTCCAAGTTATTATCTCAAAGCCAATCCAGAAATGGGTTGGCTTTTTTGTTTGGTAGAGAGAAAAGAGAAAAGAGAAAAGAGGAAAGAGGAAAACCTCTTACCTCTTACATCCTACATCATACATCATTTCATACTCCGATTTCTCCTTTTCATCTATTCTATTATTTCAATCCACTCTTTTGTTCTACTTTTGTGCTCGTTAAATTATTGGTGCAACACTGTTGCAAATATTAGTCTTATTTATTAACTTGCAACACTATTGCAATTTTGCTGAAAGTATGAAATATTTGGTTTTATTTTTCTTGTTCACGATTGCTTTCTCTTGTAAAAAGGTAGGTGATGATTTGTCTCCAATGGATGATAATGAATTAATAACTTCTGTAGAAGTTCAATTTGAAAATGAACAATATAACAATGAATTTACTGTTAAAGCCCTCGATCGTGATGGGGATGGTGTTTTTGAATATATTCAACCTATTACTTTAGATCGTAATTCTACTTATAATTTAGAGATTTCAGTATTTGATGATTCTAAACCTAAACGTGTTGATGTAACTGAGGGTATAGAAGAGGAAAGTGATGTGCATTTGTTTATTTATCGTGTTCTCCCAGCTTCTATCGCCAATTTTCATAGTTTGAATAAAGATAAAAATGGTCTTGCATTTGGAAGAAAAGCTAAAATAACGACCAAAAATAATTCTTCCAATAAATTGCAAGGTGCAAAATTACAGGTATTATTAAAGCATCAACCTCCTGTGAATGGCAAACCTGTTAAAAATGGTGATGAGGATTTAGGAAGCACAGATATTGATCTATCCTTTGATTTAATGATTAAATAGTACGACTTTGACAAAAAGAAAAAAAATAGTAAAATTGATGACGATAGAACGAATTGGCATAATTCTTTCCATCGTATGTGCTATACATTGTATGGCTATGCCCTTTTTACTTATTTTTGCACCCATGTTTTTGTCATCTTTTGCTTATTCTGATTCTATGGAATGGAGCCTTGTAATTTCTAGTTTTCTTTTAGCTGCTATTCTTCTGTATTTTGACTTTAAAAAACATCAAAAACCATTACCACTTGTTTTACTTTTAATCGCGATTTTAATAAAAGCTGCTGAATATTTAGTCAATATAAACTCTTTGGATTGGATTTTTGGTATCTTGTTGGGTGTCAGTATTGGATTTGCCTATTGGGTGAATTACCAACATAAATCTACATGTACTTGTAAAATCAAGTCTTAATTCACAGTATAAGTTCTTAATTTTGTATCTTTACGAAATTAGATGATCATCCTTAAACATTTTTTGTGAGTAATTTTCAATCTACTTCCTACGAGCCTGTAATTGGTCTTGAAATTCATGCTCAGTTACAAACTGATTCAAAAATTTTTGCTAGCGATCCTGTTCGATTTGGCCAGGAAGCCAATACGCTTATTTCTGCAATTTCTTTAGGTCACCCAGGTACTTTGCCGAAACTAAATAAGCGTGCGGTTGAATTTGCTATAAAAATGGGATTGGCTTTAGGATCAAAAATTGCTCCTAATCAATACTTTGATCGTAAAAATTATTTTTATCCTGATCTTCCAAAAGGCTATCAAATTACACAAGATAAAACCCCTATTTGTATCGGGGGAGGTATTCATGTTCATTTAAAGGAAGGATCTAAGTATTTGGAGTTTCACCATATTCACATGGAAGAAGATGCGGGAAAATCTTTACATGAAGGGGATAATCCATTTAGTTTTATTGATTATAATCGCGCTGGAACACCATTGATTGAAATGGTTACTGAGCCGAGTATTCATTCTGCTGAAGAAGCTTTTGCTTTGGTATTTGAGATTCGAAAACTTGTTCGTTATATTGGTATTTGTGATGGAAACATGGAAGAAGGCTCATTGCGAGCGGATGTGAATGTTTCTTTGAGAAAAAAAGGATCACAAACTCTTGGTACCAAGGTTGAAATTAAAAACATGAATTCTTTGCGAAATATTCAACGTGCCATCGAACATGAATGTGTTCGACAGGCTGAATTGTTGGATATAGGAGAAAAAATTATCCAAGAAACAAGGACTTTCGATGCCCATACTGGTCTCACCCATAGCATGAGAGTAAAAGAAACGATGAATGATTATCGTTACTTTCCTGAGCCTGATTTATCTCCATTAACTATTTCGAAAGAATGGATCGAGGAAATTAGGAGTCAAATGCCAATGCTTCCTTGGGAACAAGAAAAACAATTAATTGATCAATATCATTTGCCTAATTACGATGCTCATATTTTAGCTGATTCAAGAGAAATGGCGGAATATTTTCAAAAAGCAGCATCTTTCACAAAGTACTATAAACAATTATCAAATTGGATGTTGGGGCCTGTTAAATCCCACTTAAATGAAAAAAATTTATCGATCATTGAGTTTGAAATAACACCAGAGAGATTAGCGGAAATAATTAATTTGGTGGAAGAAAGAGTGATTACCCACAATTTGGCTGTGCATCAATTATTCCCAATTTGTTTATTGGATGCCAATAAATCTATTAGCCAAATTATTGATGAGCAAGGTTGGTCAGCATCACAAGGAGTGGATCAGATTTCGCAATTTATTCAAGAAAGCATCGCTGCATATCCAGAGAAAGTCTTGGAATATCATAAAGGTAAAAAAGGCTTAATTGCCTTGTTTATAGGGGAGGTGATGAAAAAATCGAAAGGAACCGCAGACCCTAAAAAGGTAAATGCCTTAATGATTGAGGCATTGGATAAATTAAAATAACCATGAAAAAATCACTAAGTCTATTAACGGTTTTAATGCTCGTAAGTGTTGGAATATTTGCTCAAAATTACCGTATCAAAGTAAAAGCAGAGCAAGTAATTCCGAACAAAAAAATCTATTTGGAATTAATTAATGCGCGAGGTCAAGCCATAAAAATCGATTCAGTTTTGCCTAATGCTCAGAATACAGCCTTATTTACTGGTAAAATTGTGGATCAAGGAGGATTTTACTTACTGAATTTTTATGATGTGCCTAATCCACAAAAAGTTCTATTGATTTTGGAAGGCAACGAAACAGTAGAAGTTACAGCGGACGGAATCAATACCCCAGAAAAACAAGGGAATTTTAGTATTCAATCCAAATCGGAGAATATCAAATATATGCTTCAGTTGATGGCAATATCGAAAGAATTGGAAGGGAAAGTGAAAATTTGGAATGAAGAAATTCAAAAAAATCCTTCATCATCTTCTCGAATTCAAACTGAATTTGCAACAGCTCAGCAATCAACTTTGCAAAAAATAAAATCCCTAGTTCCACAAATGGGAAGTAATTTAGTAGCATTATGGGCAACTAATTTTTTGCCTCAAGATACTGAAATGGCAACTTTGGAAGAAATTGGAAATCGTTTTCGTCAAAGTAGACCCAACCACCCTCAAGTAAAACCTTTTTTAGAAAATTTGAAACGCTTGAAAGGGGCGAATCAAGGTTCGGAGGCTCCTGAGATTGCACTACCAACACCGACTGGGGAAATATTAGCTTTATCTTCCTTGAAAGGAAAATATGTGTTGATTGATTTTTGGGCAAGCTGGTGTGGACCTTGTCGACAAGAAAATCCCAATGTAGTTAAGACTTATGCCAAATACAAAGACAAAGGATTTGAAATTTTTGGTGTTAGTTTAGACAAAGATAAAGCGGCGTGGTTAAGAGCGATTGAAAACGATAAATTAGTTTGGAAGCATGTTTCTGATCTACAATACTGGAATTCAGTAGGTGCTCAAGCCTATGGTGTTAATTCTATTCCAATGACCTTCTTATTGGATCCTACTGGTAAAATTGTGGCAAAAGGATTACGAGGTCCGGCATTGGAACAATACTTAGCAAATATATTCAAAGACAAATAATTTACAGATGAAAATTGCAATCATAGGCTGTGGAAATATGGGTATGGCTTTTGCCAATTCATTTATTCAATACAATTTGGTACAAAAAGAGAACCTTTTGTTGATTGAAAAAAATAAAGAGCGAGGAGAAGTATTGCAAGAACAAAAATCTGGGATAGTTGTCGATACGATATCGGATAAGATCTCTAATGTGGATTTAATCATTTTATCCGTTAAGCCTCAGGATTATGCGGTTGTAGCGGATGAATTAAAGCAAGTTATTCAGCCCAAACAATTGGTTTTATCTATCATGGCTGGTATTCCTATTGCCACGATCCAACAATCTTTGAATCATGCATTAATCATTCGTGCGATGCCCAATACGCCTGCCTTGTTAGGAATGGGTATGACCGCTTTTGCTTCAGCTCCAGAAGTGGGTTTGTCGGATATTCGTAAAGTAGAGAATTTGATTAATTCAACCGGAAGGGCTGTATTCTTGGAAGAAGAAAGTTTGCTGGATGCTGTAACAGGCTTGAGTGGAAGTGGTCCGGCTTATTTCTTTTATTTGATTAAAGCCATGATTGATGCTGGGGTTCAAATGGGATTTGATTCAGCGATGTCGGCTTTATTAGTTAAACAAACCATGTTAGGGTCTTATCATTTGATGCAAACTAGCGATAAATCCTTGGATGAATTGATTCAAAATGTTGCTTCCAAAGGTGGAACTACAGAAGCAGCGTTAAAAACATTCACGGAAAAAGCCGTAGCAGAAGGTTTGCAGCAAGGTATTTTCGCAGCAAGAGATAGAGCAGTGGAGTTAGCGAAATAGTAAATTAAATAGCTATCAAAAGATATCTTTTAGTTCTTCCTCGCCCAGTTTCCTAGAAATTGTTTCTCCATTCGGTGAAAAGTTCGGATTTGTACTAGAAAACAATTGTTCTACCAATGACCTTAATTCCTCATTATTTAGTATTTTTTGTTGGAATTTGATGGCTGATCGATTAGCCATGGCTTGTGCTATTTTTTCAATTCGGTGTTGATGGAATTCGGAAGACTCATTTTTAACTTGTTCCAATATTCCCTCAATTAAATTTTGTCCATCTTCTTCTGCGAGTCCTGCTGGTACTCCTTGTACCCAATACATATTTTCTTGGTCCAAGGATAATTGAAATCCCAAATCAGTAATATCTTCCTTTATCTCTTCTAACAAAATTTTATCTGATGGAGAAATATGTAATATTTTAGGAAAAAGTATTTGTTGGGATACTCCATTTTTCCTTTTCAGATTTTCAATGAATTGATCATAAAGAATTCTTTGGTAGGCTCTTTTTTGATCGATTAACAATAGCCCTTCTGAAATGGTAACGGCTAAATAGCGATTTAAAATTTGTATGACTTGAAAATTATTAGATGTTTGATTATCAAGGCTTGAAAGATTGGCTTTGCTTTGTAAGGTTGTCCCACTTGTATGTTGGTTCAATTGAGATTCAAATAATTGATCTTGTTGAATGGCTGGGGACTGTCGTTCAAAATCATTGATATTGTCTTGCAATCCTTCATATAGCTTTTTCCAAGCGTCTTGAATGGAATGTTTTTTAGCTGGGAAATCTGTTGATTGCTTAAATTGTGAGGAACTTGTATTGAAATTAGTTTTATCTGTTTGAAATTTTGGTATGTGAAAATTCACGTTTGTATCAAAATCCAATGAAGGAATCAAATTGTTGATGCTCAATGTTTTTCTGATCGCCGCTTGAACAATCGCGTAAATAGCCCTTTCGTCGTCGAATTTGATCTCAGTTTTCGTTGGATGGACATTGATGTCAATATGACTTGGATCGATGCTTAGAAACAAAACGTAGAAAGGGAAGGCGCCATCAGGGAGAAGTCGTTCGTATGCACTCATCACAGCATGATTGAGGTAGGTGCTTTTGATGAACCGATTGTTGACGAAGAAAAATTGTTCTCCACGTGTTTTTTTAGCATGTTCAGGTTTTCCTACATATCCTTTGATGCTGACATAGCTTGTTTCTTCCTCACAGGCAGCTAATTGTTCACGGTAAGTTTTACCAAAAAGATCTACAATTCTTTTGCCTAATTTTTCTGGGTTAAGTAAATAGGTTTCTTGATCATTTTGGATCAAAGAAAATTTAATATCGGGGTGTGCCAAAGCGATTCGTTGAAATTCATCTAAAATATGACGCATTTCTACGGGATTCGACTTTAGGAAATTTCTTCGGGCAGGTATATTATAAAATAAGTTTTTTACAGTGATGGATGTTCCTAGTGGGCAAGAGATGTTTTCTTGGCTTTTTACTACGGATGCTTCAATTCGGAGTGAAGAACCTAATTCATCATGTTCTCTTTTAGTTTTAAGCTCTACTTGGGCAACAGAAGCAATAGATGCCATGGCTTCACCACGAAATCCCATGGTTTTTATGCTAAATAAATCTTCTGCTTTTTTAATTTTTGAAGTGGCATGTCTTTCGAAGCACATTCTGGCATCTGTTTCAGACATTCCTGAGCCATTATCGATGACTTGAATGGTATTTTTTCCTGCGTCCTTTACGATGAGCTGAATAGAGGTCGCTCCAGCATCAATGGAATTTTCCATCAACTCTTTTACTACGGAAGCAGGTCTTTGAACTACTTCTCCAGCCGCAATTTGGTTGGCAATCGCATCAGGAAGGAGTTGAATCAGATCACGCATGGAATAAATGAGTAATTTTTAAATTAAGTACCAAATAAAGCAAAAAAAAGGGAATGTTGCCATCCCCTTTTTTCGAAAATCGGTAAGTTGATTATTTTAATTCAACTTCAGCACCAGCTTCCTCTAAAGATTTTTTCAAACCTTCAGCCTCATCCTTGCTTACACCTTCTTTAACAGCCTTTGGAGCAGCATCAACTACATCCTTAGCTTCTTTCAAACCTAAACCAGTTAAGTCTTTTACTAATTTAACGATCGCTAATTTGTTAGGACCAGCTGACTTCAAGATAACATCAAAAGATGTTTTCTCTGCAGGAGCATCTCCACCATCGCCACCAGCTGCAGGACCTGCAACCATTACAGCACCAGCAGCAGCTGGCTCAATACCGTACTCATCCTTAAGGATAGCAGCTAATTCATTTACTTCTTTTACAGTTAAGTTCACTAATTGTTCAGCGAACGCTTTTAAATCTGCCATTTTTTGAAAATTTAATTGTTAA
>JBJTNH010000115.1:0-11280 GCA_046073945.1 Aquirufa sp.
AGAAATTCAAAAACTTCTTGTAAGGTTTTATTCGGTATTATGAAATTCATTTCACATCTCTTAAATTTGCAACAAATTAATATTACCTATGGGAAGAGCCTTTGAATTTAGAAAAGCAAGAAAGTTTAAGCGTTGGGGCCAAATGGCGAAGACATTTACTAAAATTGGAAAAGATATCGTTATTGCGGTGAAAGCTGGTGGTTCGGATCCTGTAGGTAATTCTCGCTTACGTGCCATTATTCAGAATGCTAAGGCTGTTAATATGCCGAAAGAAAACGTCGAAAGAGCCATTAAAAGAGCTGTTTCTAAGGATCAGGAAGACTACAAAGAAATTGTTTACGAAGGATACGCACAACATGGTATCGCTATTTTGGTAGAAACTACAACCGATAATATCAATAGAACGGTGGCTAATATACGCCTTGCCTTTAATAAATGTGGCGGTAGCTTGGGTACACAAGGGATGTTGGATTTTATTTTTACCCGTAAATCGGTATTTAAAATTGCTGCCAAACCTGAAATTGATTTAGAAGAGTTGGAATTTGAATTAATCGATTTAGGAGTAGATGAGGTGTTTTTGGATGAAGAAACGAATCAAATCAATATTTACGGAGAATTTACGGCTTTCGGTGGAATTCAGAAATTTTTGGAAGAAAAAGGATTTGAATTAATGGGTGCAGATTTCGAACGTATTCCAAATGAAACCAAAGAATTAAGCGACGAACAAGTGGCTGATGTTGAAAAATTGATTGAACGTTTGGAAGAAGATGATGACGTTCAAAATGTGTATCATAATATGGGCTAAACCCTTATTTTTGGGAAGAAATTAAATTTCCTATCCATAAGCCTATTACTCCAGCTAAAAGTCCCAAACATACAGCTGGAATTTCAATGGTTTCAAAAAAATGAAAATAAATCCAAACGATTAGGCCAAAAGTCATACTCAAATGACTGCCTAATGGTTTGGATTTTTTCCAAAATAAGCCTGCATTCAATGGGATAAAAAGTGAAACCAAGCTGAAGGCGGAGGCTTCTCCAACTAATTCAAAAATATTTTGTCGAGAAATCGCTAAAAAGACGCAAGCTACGGTAACCAAAACGACCGAAAGTCGAATGATGCGTAACACAGCTTTATCATTTGCATTTTTCAATAATGGTTTGATGATATTTTCCCCCAAGACACTCGAAGGGGCTAAAATGGCGCCACTGGTAGTACTTAGCAGAGCTGAAAGCAAGGCTCCTAAAAACAGGACTTGCATGGCATAAGGGGTGAATTGCATAACCAAATTGGGAATCAATAAACTACCACTTTGTAATAAACTTGGATACAATCGAACTGCCATCAAGCTGATCATAAGTGGTAACATTGCAATGGTTAAATACATGATCCCAGCGTAAATACTCGCTCTTTTGGCAATTCTTACATTTTTGGCGGCCATGACTCTTTGGAAAATATCTTGTCCAGGAATAGAACCTAATCCAATCGTCATCCAAGCACCTAAATAGTTGAGCCAATGGGTCCAATGATTCGTTTTTGGGGTAAATCGGAAAAAATCCTTGGGTTGTTGATCAATAAATAATTGCCAGTCTGGAATTTGCCTACTCAATAAATAAAACAAAAAGAATAGCCCTAAAATCAATAAAATATTATGAAAAAAATCGGTGACAGTGACGGACCACATACCTCCTAAGAGGGTATAAGTCATAACAATCATGGCACCAATAACGATACCTATTTCTTTCGAAATCGGTAATAATAAATGCAATGTCAAACCAAGAGCTACCAATTGTGCGGCAATCCAACCAAAATAGGAGGGAACCATAATTAGCGCAGATAGTCGCTCTGAAAATACGCCAAATCGTTGTCTGAAAAAATCGGAAAAGGTCAGAACTTCTAAGGGATATAATTTTTTGGCGTAAAAGGTTCCTACAAGAATTAAACTCAATGCTGCACCGAATGGCTCTTCAATCACTCCTAAGACACCATGTTTGACAAATTCCATAGGAGCACCCAGCATCGTTTCCGATCCAAACCAAGTAGCAAATGTCACCATGATAGCCAAACTCATCGGTAAAGTTCTTCCGGCAAGCACAAAATCTTGCGTAGAATGAACTTTTCGACTCGCCCACCAACCTACTGCGAGATTGGAAAAAAGGTATAAGACAACAAAAGCGACCAGCATAGGGATAAAATTGATTCCGAAAATACATAAATTCCAATTAAATTTTACCTTTATGGTTTAAAAGGCTAATTCTAAAAATGACTCCATTTCGATTATTGATTTTATTTTTCTCACTACTATTTTTGGGATCTTGTGCTCAGCAAAAAATGTCTAAAACCTTGACAGAGGTTGGACTTTCAAATGCCTATACGGGAATTTTGATTGAGGATATAAAGACCGGTCAAAAAGTGGTTGATTTTAATTCCAATCAATATTTCATGCCAGCTTCTAATGCTAAATTGTTAACTTTTTTGATGGCAAAACGTATTTTGTCCGACTCCATTCCTTTTGTACGAGTTCAAGAAACCAAAGATTCCTTGTTTTTTTGGGGTACAGGAGAACCTACACTTTTAAGAGATGGATTTAAAAATTCTACCTTATTAAGCTATTTAGCACAAAAAAATCAAGTTTTAGTTTATTCGGATCAAGCTAATTGGTCAAAACCTTTGGGTGAAGGATGGTCATGGGATGATTATAATGATTATTATTCCGCAGAGATAAATACTTTACCGATCTATGGAAATTTGATGACCGTTAAAAAAGGAAATAATGCATGGATGATAAGTCCCAATATTTTCACAGAAGGAAGTGCAACAACTTTGCTTCGAAAAGGAGTCGTGAGAGATCGAAATGTAAATCTATTAGAACTGCCTGGTGAAGCAAAAATAGGAGCTAAGCAATGGGTTCCATTTTTAACCTCTACCAAATTAACAGCTCAATTATTACAAGACACCTTACATAGGAAGGTGGTTTATCAGCCGAAAGATTTTGATTCAAAATCTCATCTGATTTATTCGAATCATTTAGATAGCCTCTTGATTCCAATGCTTTATGAAAGCGATAATCACATTGCAGAGCAATTACTTTATGTGATTGCAGCTCAAAAAAATTGGCAGGGGCCCACGGATAAAATTATTGCTCAATTAAAAAAAGAGTATTCGGAGGATTTTTTACAATCTGTCAAATGGGTAGATGGCTCAGGTTTATCTAGGTATAATTTATTTCGACCACAAGATATGATTCATATTCTAAAAGCCTTGCATCAAGAAGTGGGAATGGATCATTTACAAGTCTTACTTCCTGAATCAGGTAAAAGTGGAACATTGAAAAATGTCCAATTATTGCATCCAAAAGCTAAAATTTGGGCCAAATCTGGTTCTTTTTCAAATACTTACAATTTGTCAGGATTCTACCAAAATCAAAAAGGCCGAACTTTTGTTTTCAGTATATTAACTAATCTCGCCAATCAGCCCGTCAGCAAAAGCAAAAAATCAGTCATTGCTTTTTTAGAAAAAGTGCTGGAAAAGAAGTAAGATGTATGATGTAAGATGTATGAATTTGTCATTTTAACATCTGGCGCCACTCAGCCATAATACCTCATACATCATACATCATACATCATACATCATACCTCTTCCCTCTAAAAAGCCCATAACTCACTAAAACAAAACTTCCTACATAAATACCGCTTTCAAGGTTCTGCAAAATGGTTCCGATTAGGAATGCGAGGGAAATAATAAATAACAAGATGGGTACGAAAGGGTAGGCCCATACTTTATAAGGCCGAGGTAATTCAGGTTCTTTGCGTCTTAATTGAATCAAAGCGGCAAAGCCAGATAAGTAACTAGCTACAAAGAAAAATGTAGCGATATCGGAAAGTTTTTCATTGATTTCTTTTCCAGCTAATAGCAATAAACAAGCTAATCCGATGGTTAAATGTGTGGCAAAATAGGGACTACCCATTTTGTTAACTTGGCCTGCTTTTTGAAAAAATAATCCATCTCTACTCATCGAATAAATAACACGAGGAGCAAACATTGTTTGAGTATTGAGAATTCCAAAGATACTAAGCATTAAAAAAATAGTAATCCATCTTCCAAAATCAGCTCCCAGAAGGTGGGTGATCGCATCTGCAGCAGCTAATTTGCTATGCCTTAAATCCTCCAAAGAAAGGCTGTACATGATGAATACATTGATCAAAAGATAAATAACACTTACTGTTATTACTCCAATAAACATCGATTTAGGCATTGTTTTAACTGGGTCTTTATTTTCCTCGGTAAAATAGGCGGCAGTATGCCAACCATCAAATGCATAGAAAATGGATAATAATGCTGTCATAATTCCAGACCACAAGGGTAAACCTGTTGGACTTGCTGGATGTTCATTCCAAACTCCTCCCGAACCTTTGGTTGCGCAAATGATGATGAAGATAATCAGTGCAAGGGCTTTGATACCACTTAACCATTCCTGTGATTTGCCAGCTAAAACGACCCCCAATTGATGAAAAAGCCATAATGAAAATAGGATGGCAATAGCGGCAAAACTTAAATGGTTAGCGACCCATGGGAAGAAAATTCCTACATATTCACTGAAAGTATAGGCCCCAAAACCCAATGCGCTTACAGTTCCTAACCAAGAACTGATACCAACTAAAAATCCGATGTATTTGCCAAATGCTCTTTCCGCATACACATACCAAGCACCTGCTTTGGGAAGAGAAAGGCTTAATTCCAATACACAACTGACGCCTAAAATGGCATAAATTCCAACAAAGATCCAAAGTGATGAAATCAGTAATGGATTTTGTAATTGGTCAGCAATAGGTCCCGGTTTTCTTAAAATTCCCGTTCCGACAGTTCCACCTAAGGTGACAGCGATTCCAAAACCCATGCCAAGGACTTTCCAAAGAGGCTTATTTTGTTTTGAATCCATGGTAGATTTTAATGATTAGGTTATTTTTTTAGAAGATAATCTGCAACAACTGGAAAGTGGTCAGAATATTTGATGTTTGATAAAGTCTGAAAATTCAAAACTTCCCATTCGTTAGAAAAAAATTGATTATCAATTCTAACTGCATATGGACTACGATTGAGTGTAAATCCAAACCCATTTCCTGCTTCTTCAAAAGCATTTTTAAGTCGCTCGCGGATGGTACCGTAAGCCCAGCCGTAAGGTGTTTCATTTAAATCGCCTACTACAATGATTGGATAAGGACTTTGTTGAATCAATCGATTGATTTGGTCCATTTCTTTTTTGTGATGGATGAACCCTTTTTTCAAGGAGGCTAAAATTCCTCTGCCTTCTTTTTTTGCATCCTCATAATCTTGGTCGCGTATTTTTCCAGTTACTTTACCTACACGGATACCCATGGACCATAATTGTAAATTAATGACTCTTATCGTGTCTTTTTCCAAAGCAATATCTGTCATTAAATAACCATTCGAAGTATTATTGAATTGTTTGCCTTCTTTATGAATGATCGGATATTTTGAGAAAATAGCAATTCCCATTTTTTCATTTCGATCAAAATTCTCTTCTTTTAAAGGGATAAAAGCGTAATGTGGATATTCAGTTTTTAAATAGTCTATTGTTCTAAAAGCCTTTCTGTCGGAGTTTGAATAGAATTCTTGAAAACATTTTATGTCGGCATTGTAATCCCGAATAAACTTTTTTAATTCATCTAACTTTTCTTTATTGTCTTCATAATCGTTTGAATACATTCCATATACATTGTAATTTAATACTTTGACAGATGCCTCCAAATTAGCTTTTGGTGTATTAAATGCAATGCTTCTTTGAATAAAACTGTATCCTAAAACGAGAACAATCAAAGGTAAAAGTGCTCTTTTTGCTTTTTGAAATATCCAATAGATAAGAGAAATAAAACACAGGATTTGCGCGTAGGGCATAGACATCATAATGAATCCCGCCACCCAATGGTCTATGATTAAAGAATAACTTAGCAAATATGTTAAAAGCGTATACAAGCACAAAGGCAAAGTTCCGAGCCAAATGAGTGATGATATAACTTTTTTAACGATGGATTTTTCAGAATTCTTTTTTGCCATTTTCAAAGATAATATTTTTACTAAAAATAATGTTGATTCGTCGAATGAGATTTCTCATACAAAGGATATTCTCGATTTTTTCATTTCATTTTTAAAATCTTCTTGCATCTTTCCTATAAAAACGCTACTTTTGCAATCCGATTTTGTAACAAATATAATTCAAAGGCTTAACGCCAATTAACTTTAGATATTATGGCAAAGGTTTGTCAATTAACAGGAAGAAAGACACAAGTAGGAAACAATGTTTCTCACGCTAATAACAAAACAAAACGTAAGTTTTATCCAAACTTGCAGACAAAGAAATTTTTCTTAGAGTCTGAAGGTGTTTGGGTTCGTATGAAGGTTTCTGCTAAGGCAATCCGTACGATTAACAAAAATGGTTTTGAAAAAACTTTGATCCAAGCAGCTCGTAAAGGTACTTTATCTGTTTAGATTTTAAATTTTTTACGAAATTAGCCTCTTTGAAATCCAAAGAGGCTTTTTTTGTTTACAATTATGTTGAATTCCGAAGAAAATATTCGCTACCAAAAGCAGCTTAAATTGCCAGAATGGGGATTAGGGAAGCAATTATTGCTCAAAAAATCGAAAATTTTGGTAGTTGGTGCGGGAGGTTTAGCTAGTTCAGCTTTGATGTACCTTGCCGCATCTGGCATCGGTCATATTCATATCTTAGATGCTGACCAAGTGGAATTATCCAATTTGGCGCGCCAAGTTTTATTTACTCAGAATGATATCGGAAAGTTCAAAGTAGAAGTTGCTGTTCAGCGATTAAGTATCCAAAATCCTTCTATTGTAGTGACAGGGCAGACGGAATATTTACATGCCGAAAATGCTTTGACATTGATTTTAGACTACGATTTAGTTGTCGATTGCACGGATAGTTTTGATGCGAGGTATTTAATCAATGATGCCTGTGTTTCCCTCAATAAACCCTTTGTATATGCAGCCATTCATTCTTGGGAGGGCTTGTTGAGTGTCTGTAATGCCAAAAATTCCAATGGAGATTTAGGTCCAACTTACCGCTGTTTATTTCCGGAAGAACCTGGAAAAATGGAAATTCCCACTTGCGACGAAGTAGGAGTGATGGGTTTTTTGCCAGGAATGATGGGATTGTTTCAAGCGAAGGAGGTAATATTTTATTTAGCTGGAATGGAATCAAAATGCAATGGATCTTTGATGCGTTGGGATGCGAGAGATATGACATTTCATTTTTTTAAAGTACAACGTTCAAAAAATGCAGAAAAAAGCATTTTCCCCAAGAAATTTCAGAAAGACGAAATTCGTGAAATATCAGTAGAGGAGTTGAATGAAAAATTAATCAATCGATCGATTACTTTTGTTTTGGATGTCCGGGAAGATGATGAATTAGAACTTGCAAAGTTGGAAGGAGCTTTACACATCCCAATGGGAAAAATACCTCAGAGTGTCTCCTTGATTCCCAAAGAATCTACAATAGCTGTCATGTGCCACCACGGAATGCGTTCTGCGAGTGTTATCCGTTTTTTACAACAAGAATATCAATTGAAAAACCTCTACAACGTCACAGGAGGCATTGATGCCTGGGCTAGAGAGGTGGATGAGTCGGTGGGAAGGTATTAGATGTAAGAGGTAAAAGACGGATGGCTGATTGGAGTCGAAGTCAAAGGTCGAAATTTGTACATTTAACCTCTTACCTCTTACCTCTTACCTCTTACATCATCATACCTCTTACAATTTCTTAATCTTAATATTTCTATACCAAACAGGATTTCCGTGATCCTGAAGTGCGATATGACCTTTCATATTTACACCAAAGCCAGGCATAGTTTTGAATTTTGAATTGGCAATCATTGTTTTCCAATTTTCATCATCATATCTAGTTTCAACCACTTTTACGCCATTTAAATACAACTGCAATAAACCTCTGTTGTTTACAATACGTGCAGTATTCCATTCGCCAACGGGTTTAACAGTTCTTTCAGATGACTTAATCAAATCATATAAGTCGCCAGAATTGTGCTTATTGATTTTTCCATCTGGGTGACCAGCATCGTCCAAAACTTGCATTTCTGGGCCTGTATTATACGTACTATGGTATTTAACTGGATCTTCTGTCACATTAAAAATAATTCCTGAGTTTCCATTCGGAGAAATTTTCCAATCGACTGAAAAATCATAATTTTCGAATGATTCGTCTGTAACCAAATCGCCACCTTCCTTTTTCATTACATCAAAGGCAAAAGCGCCATTTTCAACCGACCAAGAAGCTCCTATTTTACCAGGTTTACCATAAGTATGCCAACCTGAAAATGTTTTTCCGTCAAATAATAATTGATATCCATCCTTTTTCTCTTGCTTACTTAAACTATTAATAGATTGAGAAAATGAACTAAAAGCCATGGCAACAATGGCACTTGTTAGAATAAATTTTTTCATAGAATTTTTTTCGTTTATAATTATACAATACTACTAAAAGTATTCTTTTTATCTATCACGAATACCAAAAAAATCAACAATACCAGTCATCCTGTACGAATGTAAAAAGAGATACAAAGCTATTTGAATTAAAAATCGTAAATTGCATCTCATTTAATTTTTCGTATGAAAACCAAAGTCGCACCAAAGCCGTCTATCAATATTATCACGTTAGGATGTTCCAAAAATCTTGTGGACTCCGAAGTGCTTTTTACTCAATTGAAAGGTAATGGTTTAGATGTTACGCACGAAGCAAAAAAAGACAAAGCCAATATCGTGGTAATTAACACTTGCGGTTTCATCGATAATGCCAAACAAGAATCCATCGATACTATTTTGCGCTACGCAGATGCAAAAGAGGCTGGCAAAATCGATAAATTATACGTAACCGGTTGTCTTTCACATCGCTACAAAGATGATTTAGAAAGAGAAATCCCGATGGTGGATTCGTTCTTTGGGACGAATGAATTACCTCGTTTACTAAAGGCATTAAAGGCAGATTACAAGCACGAATTAGTGGGCGAGCGCCTATTGACAACCCCTGCACACTATGCCTATTTGAAGATTGCAGAGGGTTGCGATCGTCCTTGTAGCTTTTGCGCGATTCCTTTGATGCGGGGGAAACACGTATCCACACCCATGGAAGAGTTAGTGAAGGAAGCCCATTCATTAGCCAAAAAAGGAACTAAAGAATTGATCCTAATCGCTCAAGATCTTACTTTTTATGGTTTAGACTTGAAAGGGGAAGGCAAATCTGGGCGCCAATTAAAAGAATTATTAGAGCGCTTAGCTGATGTCAATGGCATCGAATGGATCCGTTTGCAATATGCGTATCCTGCTGGTTTTCCATTGGATATTTTGGAGACCATGGCAGAACGTGATAATATCTGTAAGTACCTCGATATGCCTCTCCAAAGTGGTTCTGATGCCATGTTAAAGCACATGCGCCGTGGCATTACGCGTGAGAAAACGGAAGAATTAATCCACACCATTCGCGAGAAAGTAACTGGGATTGCCTTGAGAACGACTTTGATTTCAGGTTATCCAGGTGAGACGGAAGAGGACTTCGAGGAGACCTATTCGTTCGTGGAACGTATGCGTTTTGACCGTTTAGGAATTTTCAATTATAGTCATGAGGAAAATACGCACGCTTATCTGGTGAACGACGATGTCCCGGAAGACGTGAAACAATTCCGTTCAGATGAGATCATGGCTCTTCAACAAGGTATTTCTGAAGAGTTAAATCAAGCAAAAGTAGGCCAAACACTTAAAGTCATGGTTGACCGCAAAGAGAGCGGCTATTTCGTGGGACGTACCGAATTTGATTCTCCAGAAGTGGATAACGAAGTCTTGATTCCGGCTGAGCAATACGCTCGATTGGGCGATTTCGTGAATGTGAAGATTAATAAAGCCGAGGAGTTCGACTTATATGGCGATATTATAGCCTAAACGAAGTCATGCGCATGTCACGTAGATCGAAAGTCATCAATCCTTGTTGTGCTGGTGATTCGAAGCCAGCAAGGTAGAAAATGGCTTCTTTGGCTTGTAACAATCCAATGATTCCTGGTAACACCCCTAAAACCCCTACTTCATCACAGGACGGAATTTCTTGTGAACTAGGTTCCACCGGAAACAAGGAGCGATACGAGGAACTAGCTGGATGAAATACAGCGAACTGCCCTTCCCAAGCGTGAATGGCCCCATAGACGAAAGGCTTCTTCAAGGTCTCACAAAGGTCATTTATTAAATACCGGGTGCTAAAATTATCCGTACAATCGATGATAAGATCGTGTTGCCCAAGGTAGTGCGTGGCATTATCAGTTGTTAAATTCTCAGCGATTCCTAGAATAGTAATGCTTGGATTCAATGCTTGCAATGCCTCCGCCGATTTCAAGGCTTTACAGGATCCAACGTCTTCCGTTTTATACAACACCTGACGCGCTAAGTTAGATAATTCAATTACATCCGCATCCAGAATCGTGATGGATCCCACACCGGCAGCAGCTAGAAATGGCAAAGCCCCACAACCTAAACCGCCTGCCCCCACGACAAGAATCTTAGCTTCTTTCAAGCGCATTTGTTGCGGCTTCCGCCATTCCGGCAGATTCAGCTGTTTACGGTACCGTTCGAATTCTAGATCGCTAAGCATGGATGACAAATAAAAAAAGCCTTCTTGAAAAATCAAGAAGGCTAATTTCGATAAATATTTTGAAAACTAAACGCTTAATGTACCCTTACGAGCCGCAGCGATTAACGTTTTTTCAAATCCATTTTTATTAATTGTGCGAATTGCTTTCGCAGAAACTTTCATACGAACCCAAACACCTTCTGACTCTAAGAAGAATTTCTTCGTCTGTAAGTTCGGGTAGAACTTACGCTTAGTCTTGTTATTAGCGTGAGAAACGTTGTTTCCTACTTGAGTTTTGCGTCCTGTAATTTGACAAACCTTTGCCATCGTATCTAGTATTTAAAATTGTTCTTTCCTAAAGGGATTGCAAAATTAGAAAATATTTTGAAATAACCCAAACCTCCATCGAAAATTTATAAAATGGCAGACAATGTGTATCTTTGAGTATGGCTAAGCGTAATTCGAAGGCACCCCTAAAGAAAAAAATCATCTCTTCCCTGATCTGGCTAGGAACGTTGCCTTTGTGCCTGTACACGCTGTTGACCTACCTTTTAAGTTATTCGTTAATTGTGGAACACTGGTTTGCCGGCTTTATCATGATGACGATGCCCTATGCCCAGTTGCT
>JBJTNH010000116.1:0-44604 GCA_046073945.1 Aquirufa sp.
AACTATATGCAGCCTAATGAGAATTTTTTAATAGTTTTAGAAAACCAAAACTGTCAACCTATTTCAGGACAAGACATCTTTCCTCTTTTTCTCTCTTCTCTCTTCTCTTTCCTCTCTTCTCTTTTCTTCTACTGCATCTGCATAGCCTCAGAGCCAGAATTGTTATTATTCTTTTTCATAGAGCTCATATCAAATTTACCAAAGCGAATAGATAGAGTTAAACGAACTTGTTGAGGGTTAGCAATTCGGTAATATGATTGGGTAAAACCTTCTCCATAGGAAACACGCGTATTTCCACGAGTTTTAAACATATCATTGAATGAAAGGGTTAAGGAAGCCATATCATTTTTCAAGAACGATTTCTTGATGGCTAAATCGACACCATAAAAGGGTTCAATATATCCTTGCGAAGAACTTTGCGCTTGCATACCTGGAGGGCCTTGCATTCCTTGGTTTTGTGAAACCGGGATATTCGTTTTTCCTTGATAATCCGCAGATAATTGAATGACCCATTTCTTAGGCAACATAAAGTTGTTGTTGATTTTTCCAAATGCAGTCCACATTCCATCCGTTACTTGACTCGCATCTATGTTCGCAATGTTGATTTTTGAATTGTAAAAATTCACATTCGCTGTTAAATCCCACCAATTCACCAATTTATTGGTATACGTAAATTCTGTACCATAATTAATGCTCGAATTGGCATTGACAAACGTATTAATCAAATCAATTTTACCACTGATAGGATTGATTTCTTGCTTCAAATAACGAGTAATCAAATTGTCGGTGTATTTATAATAGCCTGAAACTAAAAAAGTAGCTGACCCTTTTGTTTTACTGTAAGCAAGTTCGCCAGATGTTGTGAATTCAGGAACCAAATCCGCGTTTCCTCTCGTGATATTTAAACTATCGCTATAATCGATGAAGGGGATAATTTGGAAGAAATTCGGACGATTTACTCTTCTCGTTACGCTCAATTGAATGGCATCTGTTTTTGTTAAATCTTTCTTCAAGAAAATAGATGGGAATAGACTCAAAGGATATTTATTGCTAAATTTTTGATTTTTGTCCAACAACTCTCCATCATAATTCGAGCTTTCTCCACGTAAACCTACTTTGTATGAAAATGCGCTATTCTTTCCTGAAATTGAGAAATAAGCTGCATATACATCATTGGCACTTTTATAATTGATGGAAGCCGAAGCAATTGGTCGATAAATATCTGATCCAACAGGCTTAATTGTGTTATTGTTTTCGTTGGTTAACTCATTAATTTGAGCTCTTAAACCCATTTCAATGGTACCTTCGTTTTTAATAGGCTTCACATAATCTGTTTGAATTGTGATGAATTTATTATTACCACTTCCAATGTTTTTTTGAATTTGCGTTCCTGTAATCGCATTGTTTTTCAAATAATCGGTAGTAAAAATTCCATCATTTTTATTTGTTCCTCCAAAGAAGTTCATGTCCATTGTCAATTCTTCTCCTGCTTTAGGATAAGCATGTCTAAATCCTAATTGAAAGCCTTGTGGACTAAACTCGCGATTATTGATTGAAACACGATGACTCAAAGTTTTCACACCGTTTACGGTGCTAGAAATCATGATATCTTCATTTGGAGTGAATTTTCCGCCCCCTCCAAAAAAGGTACCTAAGGTAATGGTAGTTCTATTACTTATGGCGTAATCAGCAGAGAATCTTGGGAATAACATCATTCCTTGTGTTTTATTATCAATGTCTTGATAAACATTCGATTGAATTCCACCGATGTTGCTTATACGTTCACTATATCCTTGAGAATTATTTCTATTTCGCATGTTCATGATAGTTGCGGTTAGATTCCACTTATTTTGTTGATACGTAAAATTGCCCATTAGGTTAGAGCCTCCAAAACGATCGGCTCCTACATTAACCATTCCGTTGTATCCATTTTTCTTATTCTTTTTCAACACGATGTTGATAATCCCAGCCATACTACCCGAGGCATCGTATTTGGCTGAAGGATTGGTAATTACCTCCACTTTTTCAATGATATCAGCAGGAATTTGATCCATACTTAAGGTGGTTGGTCTTCCATCAATGAACAACGTTGGATTCGCATTTCTTACTTTTACGTTTCCGTCGATATCTACTTGTACCGATGGAATATTTCTCATTACATCGATGGCCGTTCCACCAGCTGTAACAATATTTTGTCCCACGTTAAACGATTTTTTATCAATATCCATTTCTACCAAAGATTTAGCCGTGGTAATGGTCACACCTTCCAAAATGGTATTGTCTGTAGCTAGTTTTATATTTCCTAAATCTTTTTCAAAGGCAGCCATCATTTTCGCCATAGCAGCAGGGTCTGGTTGCTGACCAGGAGTCATGCCTTCCATTTTTGGCATCGCAAAGGCAACGGGCATTTCGTAGTTTTTGAAACCAACAAAACTAATTTTGATTTTCAAACGAACATTAATAGGAATTTCTTTGAAATTGAAATCGCCATTTAATTCAGCTTGTTGTGCTTTTACTAGTACATCTTTACTTTGTTTCGTAGCTGGATCTTGTACGGTTTTTAACAAAACAACCGAAGCAAATTCAACAGGTTTTCCTTGTTCGTCAACAACTTTTCCGAAAACGTGTCCACGATTCATATCGGGCATTCTTCCTGCAGGAACTTGTGCAAAAGTTGTAAGGCAGATGAGCGATAATATCGCTGCAAAAATTGATTTTTTCATTTGAGATGGATAATGTAATAATTGTCTACTTAGAATTTGAACAATTTTTTTATTCAAAATGTACCGCAAAGATACATTAAGCCGATGGAAGTATTTGTTTTTTCTTCCTTGAGCGGTAATGTTGAGATGAAAAGTGGTTTTATTGCGAGAAGAACGGGTTGTCATCTAAGACGTATGATGAGAAGAGACAAGAGAGGAAATGCGCTCGGCTGTGCCGAGTGTGTACTATGATTTGAACTTGTAGTTCATTACTATTATTAACAACCCCCTGCAATTTACGAGTTATAAAGTTCAATTAATTGATAAAATTTTTCGGAAAAGAATGAAAAGAGAAAAGAGAAAAACGCGCTCGGTTGCGCCGAGTGTGTACTATGATTTGAACCTGTAGTTCAATTTCCATTCTAAACAATGGATTAAACTTGTAGTTAAATGGAATTTTTTCTCTTTTCCAGTTTTCTCTCTTTTCTCTTCTCTTCTCTTTTCATCTTACCTCAATAACTCATACACCCTCACATAATCTATATCATAAGTCAATGGAAAAACGCTCTCGTCCACACCTTTGGCACCACCCCAATTTCCACCAACAGCCAAATTGAGAATCAAATGAAAGCGTTTATTAAATGGCCAATGACTAGCATCTTGACTATCATTTTTGAAACTATAAAAAAGTTCATCATCGATAAATCCTTGGATATAATCAGGCGTCCAATCTACTCGATACACATGGAATTCACTGTCAGCAGTGGCAACTTGCTTTTTAACCCCCACTTGTGTCCCTTTGGTATGATTGAAAGCGCCAGTGTGTACGGTACAATGTACCACATTGGGGTCATAACCGACGTGTTCCATGATATCAATTTCTCCGGAATTGGGCCAATTTCCATACACTTGATCTGTTGGAAGCATCCAAAATGCTGGCCAGGTTCCACGTCCTTTTGGCACTCTAATTCTTGCTTCAAATCTTCCATACAACCAATCGCCTTTACCTTTTGTAACTAAACGGGCAGAACTAAAAGTCCCCGATTCAATGCTTTCTTTTTTGGCAGTAATAGACAAAATCCCATTTTGAATACTAGCATTGGCTCCTGAGGTATAATATTGTAATTCATTGTTTCCCCAACCTCCAGCACCTAAATCATAGGACCATTTCGCCAAATCGGGCTTTGTCCCTTGATTAAATTCATCAGACCAAATGGGCTTTTGGGAAAAAGTGTAGTCTTTCTTTTTTTTACTTTGTGTAGACTTTTCTTGAAAACTTAAAAGAAAAAAACTGATGAATAGTAATATGTAACTGATGTATTTCATGATAAAATCAATATGATTGGGAAAATCTAAATTAGATATTTTTTATAGATATTTTAAATTTATGCTTAGATTTAGTTTTTCAAACCCTAAATCAAAAATTCATGAAAAAATTAACTACAATTTTTGCAATAATTTGCTTCCTTTTTATTTCTTTTTTCTCCAATGCAAAACCAGCTGATAATCTAGATTATTTTGTTGGAAAATGGCAAATTGTTATCAAAGGAACCCCGAATGGAGATGCTCAAATGGTGTTTCTCCTAACTAAAAAAGATGGAGAAATTGCGGGTGTCATTCAAGATACATCAGGAACTGAAATTTCAGTTATTTCTAAGACTGAGATCAAAGAAGGTGCTATCACCTTGTTTTTTACAGCACAAGGTTATGATGTCAATTTAGACTTGAAAAAGAAAGACGAAAATCACGTAGAAGGCAGTTTAATGTCGATGTTTGATGCCGTTGGTGAAAGAATTAAGGCGGATAAATAATCTAAGTTGTCAATATTTGGTAGACAATTGAGTCTACCAAATATTAGACAAATCTTTGCCTTGATAGGTATAATTTCTTGTTTCGTAAACTGAATCTTTGATTGGTCTTTTTAATTTCAAATTGTCACCTTTTTGAATGATTTTCATCAATAATGCAATAGGCGTTAGGAAAACGAAAAAGATAATTGTTAAAAGGATATAACTATTTATTCTACCCAATACCTGCGCAAATTTCAACCAAATTTTGGATAAAAAATCTGCAAAATGAGTAGAAAGTAATGACGCTCCTCCTACAAAAAGAGCTATTGGAAATAAGTAAGTTATTTTAAAGATCAATCCAAAGGCTAATAAACCCACAACGATGGATAAAATGGTTTGGGATGAATTTTTGCTATTCATGTGATTAAAATAAAGTATAAATAAAAGGAGCTAATGCAGAACCTCCTCCAACAACAATCAATAAGCCGATTAGAAGTAAAATTAGGATAATGGGAGTCAACCACCACTTTTTACGTTCTTTCAAAAAATTCCATAAATCACTTAAAAATTCCATATTTTTTTCTTTAGTCTAAGACAAATTCTTTTTTCCACTCATCTGATTCTTTCCAAATCGGTTGCTGCTTTTTATCAAATAAATAATTCCCAACAACCAAGTAATCCATTTCTGTCCGCATTAAACATCTGTAGGCATCTTCTGGGGTACAAACAATGGGTTCACTTCGTACATTAAAACTTGTATTTACAATGACGCCAACTCCTGTTTTGGTTTTAAAATCAGAAATTAATTGGTAGTATCTTGGATTGGTTTCTTTATGAACTGTTTGAATTCTAGCAGAAAAATCTATGTGCGTAATCGAAGGTAAATTCGAACGTTGAAAATATAATTTTTCCATCATTTCCAATGATTCATAATTGTTTGGCAATGGTTTTCTATGCTTTTTTTGAACGTTATGAACCAATAACATATAAGGCGATAACGTATCACACTCAAAAAATTCATTGACATCCTCAGCCAAGACAGACGGAGCGAATGGTCTGAAGCCTTCTCTGTATTTGATTTTTAAATTTAATTTTTTTTGCATTTCTGGGTTCTTGGGATCGCCTAAAATACTCCTCCCCCCTAAAGCTCTTGGTCCAAATTCCATTCTACCTTGAAACCATCCAATTACATTGCCCTCTGCCAACAAATTGGCCGTTTTTTCAGATAAATTTTCAAAGTTCGGAAAATACTCAAAGTTGGCCTGATAACTTTTTGCCATCTTTTCAATTTCCTTATTAGAATATTCTGGACCTAAATAAGAACCTTGCATGGCATCTAATTTGCTCGGATCAATGGTTCTTTTTTGATTAAAGTAAATATAATTTGCGGCTAAGGCAGCACCTAATGCCCCTCCTGCATCACCAGCAGCAGGTTGAATAAAGATAGATTCAAAAATTCCAGCATCTTTCAGCTTTCCATTAGCAACACAGTTTAATGCTACACCTCCGGCCAAAACGCATGACTTCGAATTAGTTAATCTTTTTGCCTCCTGGGCCATTAATAGAACTATTTCTTCTGTAATCTCTTGAATTGCTAAACCTAAATCACAATGCTTTTGCTCTAAAACTGACTCGGATTCTCTAGTTGGAAACCCAAATAGCGCTTCCCATTTTTTATCATAAACCATTCTTAGTCCAGTCGCATAGTTAAAATACGATTGATTTAGCCAAATAGACCCATCTGATTTTATTTCAACCAAAACATCTCGAATGATTTTTTTGTAATTTTCTACCTCTAAAGACCCATGTCTGCCATAGGGAGCCAAACCCATTAATTTATATTCTCCTGAATTTACCTTGAATCCCAAAAAATAAGTGAATGCAGAATATAAAAGTCCCAATGAATGAGGGAACTTTAATTCCTTTAAAATAGTAATTTCATTGCCTTTCCCATGCCCAATCGAAGCCGTAGCCCATTCGCCTACGCCATCAAGTGTTAAAATAGCAGCATCCTCAAAGGGAGAAGGGTAAAAGGCACTTGCCGCATGCGACAAATGGTGTTCAGGAAATAAGAGTTTTACTTTTTTCTTATCAAATTCATGGATGTCAAATAATTCCTTGTACAACATCCGTTTTAGAAACATTTTTTCTTTTAACCAAACAGGAATCGCTGTTAAAAAGGAATATAAGCCTTTAGGAGAAAAGGCATAATAGGTTTCTAATAATCGTTCAAGTTTTAATAAAGGCTTATCATAAAAAACGATGGCATCCAAATCGGACAATTGAATCCCAGCCTCTTCCAGGCAATATTTAACCGCATTAGTAGGAAATGAAGGGTCATGTTTTTTTCTTGTAAAACGCTCTTCCTGAGCTGCAGCAATAATTGTCCCATTTTCAACGTAAGCTGCTGCGGAATCATGATAGAAAGCTGAAATCCCTAGAATTTTCAAAATACTTATGTGATTAATCGATAAAAAAAACAAAAATACTTAAAATTATTGATTCAAGTTGAACTATTTCAAGAATCGAAGGCTTTCCTTTGCCAAAATTTCTCCGACCAAAATGGAACCTTCATTGGTATAATGCATTGGGTCATAAAAATATTTGGAATTTTTAGGTAAAAGCTTGGCTAAATCGATGCAAGTAACTTTTTCTTTTCGACATAAATCGCGCATTTCTTCATTGTATAATTCTAACTTCATCCAATATAATTGTCCATTTATATCATCTGAAACTCTACTTTTCGCTAAATCTGTTCCAGTTATCGGATCCTTTCCAAATCCTAATAACAAGGGTTGTGTAATCATTACTGGTTGTATGTGATTAGCTCGGCAAAGCGCAATTAGTTGAAGTAATCTATTTCGATAAGCTGGCAATAAAGCATTTTGAGTAGTTATTGTCCGTTGAATTTTATCCGTAGTAATAGTTAATGTGTCTTTTGGATTCAAGGGTATTATTTTATCAACAAATATTTTTTGATTCCTAGCCTTGATGGCTTTTGAGACATTATATATCATATTGGCTACTTCCGAGTGGTTGGATAATGTCAATAGCATATTTTTGACCCATGAATTTTCAGCCATATCTACCTTTTTGCCAAGTATAATTTTATTGTCGAATTGATTTAAATCTTGGCGGTCAAGGTCGTTGACGCCAATTAAAAAATACACAAAATTAGGCTTATTTTTAATGATAACATCTTTCATTAAAAGTAAATGCCCAAAACTCGAATGACCATTTAATCCTGCATTATTTACCCATATTTTGGGTTTCGTTTTTCTTAAATTAGATTGCATTACCTGTGGCCAAGCCTTATCTTCCGAAATAAAAAAACATTCTGTTGTGCTTCCTCCCACTGTAATGATTTTAGTATAGTTAGAAGCATTTTTGGGCAATTCCTCCCCACGGAATCCCATGGAATTCTTTTTGTGAATGATTAAGGAATCAAAGCAAGAATACGAATTTTTAAAACTATAACTTTGATTGATCGGTAATACAATTTTATCTCCTTTAATTCTGAATGGAATAGGATTGTAAATTCGCAAAATTATTTCTAAAGCAATAAGAATAAAAATGGTTAAATAGGTTGGGTAAAGAAAAGATTTCCAGATTTTTCGCATAATTTTTGTAATAAAATCTTAAATCTAGACTATCTAAAAACTAAATCAAATGTTTGAGTCGAATTTTTTGTTCAAAGACTCAATTTTGTAAGTCCTTTATATTAAAAGTCCCGCACTCGATTGAAGCGCGTAAATCGATTTAAATAAATACGACTTTAAATCAATTAATTTTTCAGCAGCTTCCATTGCTTTTGTTTCTCTACTATTGATTAAAAACAAAGAAGATTCGCCTTGTTCGAATTTCGATTCTTCCGCTTTTACCAAAGCTTGATAATTTTTCAAAGCATTTTCTTGGGTATTAATCTGCTTTTTTAAACTTTGAAATTGATTGAAATAGGCATGGATTTTTAGCTCAATCCCTTGTTTTTTTTGAGCCAAATTCAAATTCTCTTCCTGTATCTTTAACTTCGCTTGCGCATATTCTCCACGTCCCTGAGAAAACCTTAATGGAATTTCTACCTTTAGGCCATATTGAAAATTATTGTCCAATAAATTGGAAGTATATAACGTTGGGCCACCTTTTGATAACTGATTATAGGTCAAGTCGAGCTTAGGCAATAAACTTTGAAATTTTAATTTTCGATCCACTTGAAGAGCCTCGATTTTGTACTGATAACTTTTTAGTTCTGGATGGTTGGCATAAGCCTTTTCTAACAAAGAGTTTTTGTCTAAATCAAAATCTGCCAACAAAGAAAAATCTGTCCAACGTTCATTGGGGCGTACATCCAAATCCAATTCCATCGGGGTATTATTTTCTGACCATAAATAAACAGAAAGCGACAAGGTATTATTTTGAAAATCGAGCCATTTGTTTTGATATAGATTTTCAAAATATTGAACTTGAGTACTTGCCTCCAATGTGTCTATTGCCGGCCGATCCCCTAATTCTACACTTCTCAATACATAATTTTTACGTTTTAGCGAGATGTCCAAATTCTGCTTTACAATGTTCAGAACGGTATAGCTTTTTGCCCACATAAAATACGCCTCCATCGCCTCATAGATCAAAGTGTTGATCGTGTTCCTTTGTTCTTCAAACGCCATTTTGTTCATTATTTTGGCTTGTGCCAAAGCAGCTCTGCGTTTATCAATCACTAAATTTTTGGCCAATGGGACACTGATTCCTATGTAGCTGGTTTGTCCCAAAGTCCTACTTGGGTCTATTCGAGTTCCTTGTAAATTCTCAATTCCAGCACTCAATTCAATGCCATACCAAGTTGGAATACTCAATTCCGGCGAATGATATTCGTAGTAATTTTTCGAATCTAAGGTCTTTTTTGCACTGTAATGCGACAATATGGGGTCAAATGCTCCTCTTGCCTTTAAAATCTCTGCTTCTGATTTTCGGATTCCTATACTCGCTTTTTGTGAAACAGGATGATAGGTTTGAACAATTTTCAAAAACGATTCCGGGTTCAAGACCTTTTCTTGCGCAATGCAAATCTGCCCAATCAATAAAAAAAGAAAGGTACTATTTTTCATTTTTCGATTCATTTTTAGATTTTGCTTGGTAAAAATCGGCAGGGAAGCCGTTGATGTTTCTCCAAATTTCATACCAAAGTGGGACATCGTTTAATAAGGCAATTCCTTGCACGCCTGCACCTATTTTGATTTGCTTTGGCCATTTTTTTTCCGTGGCATCTTCGATAACAATCACTCGAAATAATCCATTGGGGCTAATGGAATTTTCTACCGCTAAAATTCTACCAGAAAATGTTCCAAAACTTTGCTCAGGCCAACCACCCGCAAATACAATTGCTGGAAATCCATCAAAGATGAATCGAACCTTTTGATCAGGAGCAATCAAGGGTAAATCTACTGGTCGAACAAACATTTCTACTGCATAATTATTGCTAGTAGGAACGATAGTCAACAATTCTTCCCCTTCTTTCAATAGTTCTCCAATTCCTGCTTTTTTGGCTTGAATCACTTGTCCATCTTGAGGGGCAATTAAATAATACATCCCATTTCGTATGGTATAGTTGCTAACTTGATTTTCTAGTTTGGCAACATCTCCTTTCGTCGTCTCAATTTGTCCTAAATTTTGAAATCGATCGCTCTCCGCTTTGTTGATTTTTTCGTCATACTCTTGGTCGACACTTCTCAATTCAATTTTGGCATTGCTAATGTCTTGAAGCGTTTGATTCACCTTATTTTCGGAGATGGTTTTTTTTGCCAAAGCATTTTGCATGGCCGCATTTCTTTGTTGATATTGAGTTTGAGATATCAAACCTTCTCGGTACATTTTTTGGTTTCTTTCAAATTGATCTTTGATTAATTGATATTCATTGTTCGTGGCCTCCAATTCAGCTTTTTCTCCCAATATTTTTTGGTTTAACTGGGTTACTTTATTCGTTAATTGCTCTTTTTTTAATTTTTTGGCAGTTTTTAGATTTTCAATTTGAGATAAGGTGGCTTGTACTTTTTGTTCATAAAAAGTCAAAGAATTTTTCTTCGCAATCAATTGATCTTGCGTTCTAGGAATCAAATTAGGATCCAAATATTCTGCCTTGATTTCAGCAATTTTCACAAGTGTATCTCCTTTTTTAACAAAATCTCCTTCTTTAACTCTCCAATAGGCTATTTTCCCTGCAATTGGACTATAGATTTTTTGGGGTTTTTGCTCTTGGTACAGGCTTGTAATATTTCCTTTTGTTCGGATATTTTGAGTCCAAGGTAAAAAAATGATGAGTAGACACAACAGGATAAAACCCACCAGCCATATTTTGATACTCGTATTTTTACCATGCTGATATATCAGGTCGAATGACTTAAATTTTTCCATTTTTGAAAGTAATTTGTTGGTCTGTTTTTGCATTATATTCAGGATCATTGGACACAACAATAATGGTTGCATCGATGTCTTTGGATAATAAATAGGCTTTCAGCCTTTCGGTACTTTTGGAATCTAAGCCACTCCAAGGTTCTTCTAAAAGAAGTAATTTCTTGTCACCAGTTAAGGCTCTCAACAATAATATTTTGCGAATTATTGTCTGAGGAGTCTTTTTCCCAATGGGCTCAATTTTACTGTCAAATCCCTCTGGAAAATGTTTGATGAAATCTTCAAAGCCTAATTTTCTAGCAGTTTCCATGATGGACTCCGGCGTCATGCTTTCTTGACCTAAGCTGATATTTTCCCATACCGTTCCACCAAATATTTCTTGACCATGTAGTAAAATGCCCGTTTGTAAACGCAGACTTTTTAAGTCATAATTTTGAATGGGAATGTGATTGACTAATAAGTTGCCTTGAAAATCCTGATAATTTCCTGTCAGCATGCGTATAAACAAGGACTTGCCTGAACCCTCATCTCCACTTACGCTAACTTTACTTCCCGCAGGAATATGTACGGATACTTGATCTAGTAATTTTTTGTTGGCTTCAAATTGAAAACTGAAATTTTCCATGGCCAATTCAAAAGGTAAAACTTTATTGACAGGCAAGTTGCCCGATTTTTCCAAGGGCGCTTCCGTAACAGAAGCGATTTTTTCTAAGCCGGTGATGACGTCATAAGCACTATCTAAACTGATGATTAGTTTCTCCACCGCTGAAATAATCATCAAAATGACAATTTCTGCTGCAATGAATTCTCCAATGTTTAATTGTTGGTTGACCAATAAATAGGTTCCCAAAGTTAACATGAGGATAGTCAAGCTGACTTTGAAAAAGATCAAGGTTTTGTATTGGAACAACAAAATTTGAAAATGTTTCGTACGGGCTTGTAAATAACCACTTACATTTTTATCGGTTTTGGTAATGTTTAAGTTAGAACCTTGACTAAATTTAAATGACTTCAAAGTTCTAGCCATTTCACTGAAAAAGCCCACGACTTCGTATTTGTAATTCGACTCTTCAATGCTTGTTTCAATACCGATTTTACTGGTAAATTTTAAAATTCCACCTAAAATCAAAAGCAGTACAATTCCCAATAGAATGAATAATGGGTGATATAGAGATAACAAAATGACCCCAAAAATGATTTGAACACTGGCGATGGGGATGTCTAACAGTAATTTCGCAAATCCTTTTTGAATGTTGACGGTATCAAAAAATCGATTAACTTTTTCAGGTATAAAATATTTATCCGTCAATTTTAAATCCATTTTTGGAAGCTTATCGGCAAATTCAAATGCATAATGAGCAAAGATTTTTTGCTGAATTGTTTCAATGATTTTCATTTGATTGACCTGAAACAGTCCAACCAAAAACACGCCAATCACTACCAAAAATATCAAAATATAGATGGAAGTAACCATAGTTGCTCCCATGACTAATCCGATGATGGTTTGTACGCCAAGTGGTAAACTCAAATTGACTAATCCGCTTAGAATAGAAAATAAATAAATGGAAGTTATCTCTTTTTTATTTTCTTTTAATAAAACAGAAACTCGATTCATTGCTGTCTTTTTTTTCATTTTCGTCATTTAGTAAGGCAAAATTAAAATACTTTTTTAAATAATAGTAATACTATTATAAATAAAATTAAAAATATTTTTTGAGTTAGTAATTCTATCAATTAATTTTGCCATCATCATATCTTTAACCAATGGACTATTCACTAAGTTTTAAAGTCAATGAAAAAATTTATCTCCGTGACCCTGAGGGTACGGAATTGGGGAAATCAATTGTCAAAGGTGCCATTGATTTAATCCACCAATTGGGTTTTGAGCATTTTACGTTCAAAAAATTGGCTTTGGAATTGAATACCACAGAAGCCACTATTTATCGATACTTTGAAAATAAGCATCGTTTATTGTTATATATTTTAAATTGGTATTGGTCTTACATGGAGTATTTGGTGGTTATCCAATTACAACCGATAGAAAATCCCAAGTCGAAATTGGAAAGATTGGTGGAATTATTAGCCCATGAATTACCTGAGAGCGTAGGTCAAACAGATTACAATAAAAAGTATTTACATCAAATTGTCATTACTGAAAGTAGTAAGGTATATCTTGTCAAAGAAGTGAAGGAAATTAACCAAAATGAGGTTTATAAACCGTATAAAGACCTTTGTTCTCGAATTTCTGATTTGATTCAATCCTACAATACGAACTATCCTTTCCCGCATTCACTGAGTTCTACTTTGGTTGAAACCGCTCATTCCCAATTATTTTTTAGTAGCTTTTTGCCTCGCCTAACCGACGTTGGGAAGGAGAACAAGCAAAAATTTGTTGAGAAATATTTGAAAGATTTGGTTTTTAAGGTGATAGGATTGATGTAAGATGTATGAGGTAAGAGGTAAAAGGTAATAGGTAAGAGGTAATGATTCTTAATGGCTTAATGTTTTAAATCTTTGTGTCGTTGTGTTTACACAAAGGCACAGTGTATTGTGTAATTGAACTACAAGTTCAAATCATAGTACACACTCAGCACAGCTGAGCGCGTTTTCCTCTTTTCTCTCGCCTTTCTTCTCTCTCTTCCTGAAAATTTTATCAAATAACTGAACTCTTAAACCCTTAAATTGCAGGGGGTAAGGGGACGCATTACCCCTTAAAAAAAGAAAATTAGGTTTACTATCTAGTTACTTATATTTCCAATCAATATTCTGATTTTCTTCAAGGATGAGGAAAGAGAAAAATCTTCATGATTCTTAATGGCTTAATGTTTTAAACTTTTGTGTGTTAACTCCAATTTTTAAACACTATGTTCACAAAGAAAAATTAAACCCTTAATTCGCATTAATAGGTAAGAGGTAATAGACTGATGGATGAGCGAAGCCAGAAGTCAAAATGTTGTTATTATCGTTGTCTACTTTGTGTTAATACGCTTCAATAATCTAATTTATGGACGAAATTAAATACGGAATTTCTTTTTTGGTACTTGCATTCAATAGCATTTTAGACCCACTGGACTTTAGTTTTTCCCCCAATTTTAGTGCTAAAAAACGCCCTATTTTGTGATTCGATAGGAATAAATTTGATTTTTCGGATACATCATTCTGGGTATCATAAAGTTCAAAATGTTGGTCTTTATGGAAATATATCAATTTCCATTTGCCTTGACGGATCGCACTAAATGCTTGAATATCAGATGATCCATTGGTTCGCATGTGTGGATGATGCCAAGTGAAAACTCTATGTTTATTCGATTTTTTTTGTTGAATAAGGGATAAAATAGATTGCCCATCCGATTTCCGTTTAGGCAGCTTTGCTAAATCAAGGATGGTTGGGAAAACATCTTCAATGATGATATTTTCATGGTTGCTAGTTCCATTTTTCCCGATTCCCGAAATAATAAATGGAATACGCAAGCCTCCTTCATAGCCAGAAGTTTTTCCACTTCTCAATGGACTATTATAGGTATTCCTTAATTTTTTTCCTCGTCCTACATCGGTTAATCCACCATTGTCCGATAAGAAAATAATGACCGTGTTTTTGGTCAATTGGTTCTTGTCCAAATAATTCAACCAATCGCCCAAACTTTTGTCCATACCTTCAATCAAAGAAGCATATTTAGCTTCCGTGCTATCCATTCCTTTGGCATAGTAGTAATCCACAAAGCGCGAGTCTGCTTGAATCGGAGTATGTACCGCAAAATTTGAAAAGAGCATAAAAAATGGTCGCTTATCTTTTCGTACTGAATCTAACACACGCAAACTTTCTTGCGTTAAAGCTTCTGTCAAGTGAATATCTTTTCCCCAAAAACGTTCTAAGTTGGGAACAGCTCGGATGTCAGAATTGCCATTAGGCTTGTTGCCAAAATTTTGTAATCCAGAATAACTCGCAGGTTGGCCAGCGGCAGTTCCCGCAATATTGATATCAAATCCATGCAATTTGGGATTTGCACCAGGTGTATCATAAGCTCCAAAATGGGCTTTCCCAGCATGTATAGTGGTGTATCCTTGATCTTTCAGTTTTTGCGCTAAACTTTTGGCAGTAAAACTATTGGGAAATGGATTTGGGCTTAAACCGTTCATATTCCATTGAGGAACTTCATAATTCGAGTCTCCACCTTCTTTTGGATTTTGGTCTTTTTGAAAGGTCCATGAAGTAACTTTGTGATTTATCGGATTCATTCCAGTCAACATAGAAACTCGAGAAGGCGTACAATTTTGATGAGCATAGGCATGAGTGAATTTCACACCACGGGCAGCTAATTTTTCCAAATTAGGGGTTCGGTACAATCGATTCCAATGTGTAATAGAATCAGCAAATGGGACCGAAACATCTTGCCAGCCAAGGTCATCTACTAAAAATATCAAGAAATTTTTTTGCTGTGCAGTCGCAGAAAAGCTGAATAGAACTAGTCCGTACAAAATGAATTGATATACTTTTTTCATTCCTAAAAGTAGGACTTTTTACCAAATTTTCAAACGGAATGAGCAACCCAAAGCGCTGTACCAATCTGAATTATTTTGTAAGCTTTTACCTGCTGAAAAATCTATTTTTACATCATCCGATATATAATAGGCTAGTCCAAAATCGCCCCAAAATTCAGTATCTATCGATTTAGGGAAACGACCAAATACTTCCACATAGGCGTATCCTCTTTTACCTATATTCATATTAGGAGCAAATCGATAGATGCCTTCTACTTTTCCGTTGGAGTGATATTCCAATCCTACATTATATCCGATTCCAAAGCGTTCAGAGAAGTTATTTTGAAAGGTAAAAACAGTTTCTCCAATGGAATGGGGTAGGTTATTTCTCTCACTTTCATCTCTACTTTCATTGTCCCAATGGTATTGAACGATTAAAGCCGTTTTTGGAAGAAAAGATTTTTGTGATTCGATCAATTGCACTTTAAAACCAAAGGATTCTGTTGTGAATGAAGGTGAAATACCCGTTCCTGCTGATAATACTGTGGTATATCTCAACTCCCAATTTTTGTGAATACCTATTTTCAATAAAGAAGTGGGTAATAGATAGGCAATATCCGTAGGAGAAATAGATCGATTGAAGCCAAATTCCCCTTGAAAATACCCTTTTTTGACAATAAATGGACACTCTGTTTGATCTGGACGGTCCGTTTCTATTCTTCCAATTTGCTGGGAATAGCTTGATAATGAACAGATTATTAATAGTAAAAGGAGATAAATGCTGTGTTTCATGGTGCAATATAATTATTTTTTAGTCTTATCTAAAAAATAATTTATGCAGACTTAAATTGTTCGTTTTTTATCTATCAAGATTTGTAGTAATTTTAGACTCTATCTAAAGCTATTTTGAAAATCCATTCAATCATGAGTAAATCCCTATTTTTAATCCTAAGCATTTTTTCATTCCAGCTTTTTGCTCAAGCAGATTTTGAGAAAAAACTTCAAAAGCAATTAATTCTAGCGGAGGATGGATCCATCATTCAAATAGAGGCAGGAAATTTTCAATTGACAAAAAGTTTGTCTTTGGAAGGGAAAAAAAACATCATCATTCGAGGGAGTGGAATCGATAAAACAGTGTTGAGTTTCAAAGGTCAAGTACAAGGAGCAGAGGGGATTAAAGTAACTAATTGTGAGAATATCATCATAGAAGACCTCACTGCTGAAGACTCGAAAGGCGATTTGATCAAAACCATGCACGTAAAAGGAATGACCTTTCGGCGCTTAAAAACTGCTTGGACAGGTGGTCCAAAATCGACGAACGGAAGTTATGCCTTATATCCTGTTTTATGTGAAAATGTAGTAATTGACAGCTGCATAGCGATTGGCGCTTCTGATGCAGGCATATATGTAGGGCAATCGAAAAATATCATCGTTCGAAATTGCGAAGCCTATCAAAATGTTGCTGGGATTGAGATTGAAAACTCACTAAATGCGGAAGTTTTCAATAATAAGGCGATTGGTAATACGGGTGGGATTTTGGTATTTGATTTACCTGATTTAATTCAGAAAAAAGGGGGTCATGTTCGTGTGTATCACAATGTTGTTCAAGAAAATAATTTGAAGAATTTTGCGCCCAAAGGAAATATTGTGGGGAATGTGCCCAAAGGGACGGGAATGATGGTATTGGCTACCAGTGATGTGGAAATTTTTGATAATCAGATTTTGAATAATCAAACTATTGGTGTGTCGGTTGTCAGTTATTTTATGACTGAATTAAAGATCAAAGACAAAGAATATGATCCCTATCCAACAGGCATTTTTATACACGACAATCATTTTGAAAGAAATGCTGGGCGCGCTCCTGCCGATAGTCGCTTTGGAAAATTATATCGTTTTAAATTGAGATTTGGGCGAAAACTCCCATTCGTGGTTTATGATGGAATTTTGAATCCAGAAAAGCTTGGAAAGGACGGTCAATATTATCCTGAATATCGAATCTGTGTTAAGAATAATATCAACCAATTCTCAGCGATGTTAGATGCCGAGCATGATTTTAAAAATATTCAAATCGGGGAAGACTATTTTAATTGTGAATTGGGAATGATTAAATCCATACAATTTTAGATGAAATATATTACGTTTTTAATATTTGCTTCTTTGATTTTGTTGGGTTTAATGTCCACGCATCCTGCAGTGGAATTTAATTACAAAGAAAATTTATCTGAATACGGTTTTTTCAAAGGGGATATTAAATTACAGATTCCTTCAGAGGGAGTTGTTCCTTATGCTTTAAATGCTCCATTGTTTTCTGATTATGCTCACAAGTTGAGATTTGTTCGATTACCCAATGGTCAAAAAGTGAATTACAATCCCGATTCAGTCTTGCAATTTCCTGTGGGAACCGCCATCGTTAAAACATTTTATTACAAAAATGATGAGCGAAAAGAACAATCGGGCAGAAGATTAATGGAAACTCGAGTGCTCTTGCATGAGCCAAAAGGATGGGTTGCATTGCCTTATATTTGGAACAAAGAGCAAACAGAGGCAGTATTGGAAGTCGCTGGTGGATCTGAGAAAGTTGCTTGGTTGGATCAAAAGGGCGAAAAAAGACAGGTGGAATATTCCATTCCCAATATGAATCAGTGTAAAGGTTGCCATGAACGTGGGGGAAAGATGACTCCCATTGGGCCATCGGCTAGACAATTGAATGGAGATTTTGAATATACGGATGGACGCAAAAATCAATTAGCACATTGGTCTGATCAAGGATATTTGAATGATTTGCCAAAAGATAAAATAGGGATTCCCCGTTTGGTCAATTATTCCAATTCATCGGAAAGTTTAGATGAACGAGTGAAAGCCTATTTAGATATTAATTGCGCACATTGTCATAATTCTGCTGGGCCAGCACGTTCTTCGGGTTTGTTTTTGGGGTGGGATATTCAAGACAAAACGGCTTATGGATTTATGAAACCTCCCGTTGCAGCGGGTAGAGGTTCTGGTAATTTGAGATTTGATATAGTTCCTGGAAAACCAGAGGAAAGTATTTTGCATTATAGGATGGCCTCAAAAGATCCGGGTGTCATGATGCCCGAATTAGGGAGAAGTTTAAATCATGAAGAAGGAATAGAGCTGGTTCGAGAATGGATTAAGTCAATAAACAATAAATCCACGAATCATTAATCCGTGGATTTCAACACTTTTATTCTAATTCTACTAATTAAAAAACAATTTTCATCTAACCCGCTAATGCTAAATGAATGTTGTAAAATTAGAGGACTTGGCACAAATTTCATTCCTGTAATTTGGGATAGTCGCATTCTAATTTGATAAATATCAAGCAATTGCAAAGTTTATCAGTAATTATTCCTTAGTTATGCGGCAAAAGGTTTCTGCCCGCATACCTAAAAAAGAAGCGAGGTATTTAGAAGGAATTTTTTCGATGAGATTTGGATTAAAATTTTCTTTGAAATATTTGAATCTCTCCGATGCATTCGTGGTTCTTAAAATGGTTTCACGGTCATAAGAAGCCATAAAATATTTTTCTAGAAAAAAACGGTATAGCGCCTCCATTTCAGGAAAATTACTTAAACAATAACGCAAATCGCTTATTTCAATATAGTCTAAATAGCAATCGTCTAAGGCTTGAAAGCTTTCTTTGGAAACTTGATTTTTAAAATAGGATTCAAAACTAAGAATGAACTCTTTTTCCAAGCAAATCCAGGTTGTAATTTCTGTTTTTTCTCGAATCATAAATCCTCGTGCTGCTCCTTTTTTAAGCATGAAAATTCGATCACAAAAATTACCGGAATGGGCAAAAATTTCTCCTTTTTTATAATTGACTTGTTGAATTTTTTCTGAGAGAAAATTTTTCAAACCTTTGGATAAGGGCATTACTTCGGTTAAAGCCAAAATGCTCAATAAATTGCGCGTCGGAAACGCTTCCTGTGTACTGTTATTAGTGGTCATGGTAATAAAATTTACCAAATATATTCAAACTTAGTGGCTAAGCCAATATTATTTTAAAATTGTTTCAAATAACTTATTTTAGAAATTACATGGTTTTCTACTTGGTTTTTGAAAGCGGAATTTTGATAGGCGAATTGATTGAAAACTAAATAGATATAAGACAGTGGTTGATATTCCCAAGAAAGTCGAATATTATAATTATGTGATTCGTTTTCGGAGTTTTTTTGATAAAATCCAATCAGCTGTACTCTTGGATTCAATGCCAATCTTCCTTCAAGCGAATATAACTCAATGGTTTTGGTTTCTTTTAAATCGCCTACACCCTCAAAAGCGTTTCGATTTAATCTCGCTGAAAATGACACATGTGGAATTGGGACAAACTGTAATGTCCAGTCACCTGAAATTAGCGAACCATTAAAATACGAGCCCCAATTGTAAATGGTTTGTAAATTTAACATTCTGGAAGGGTCAGTACTGGCATAGATTTGATGTCTAACATAATTGTATTCCCCTGTCGAAATTTTAACACCCAATGGCTCAAAAACCTCCGTTAAATTTTGATAAGTTGGGGTGATGCTATACCCAAAATAGGCTCCACTTTGCAAGTTCAACCAAGCAGGGTAAATGGTCCATGAACGTTCAATTAACTTGCCAGTAGATGCTTGATGATAAAATTCTGGGAAAATACTTGGCTCCCAAGCTCTAAGCCACTTTTTAAATGGTAATCTTTTTCCTCTATACCAATAAAAAATACCGGGAGTAGTTGCAACCACATCTTTGCGAGAAACAAAACCTAATTCCGGATTATAGTCTTTGGAAACAACAGATTGAGTCCACCAAATTTTGAACTGATTGCTTACATAATAATATTGGGCATAGGCGGAATAGCCTTGTTGGCCTGTATTATTGGAGGCAGAATGTGAGGCCATGGCACTCAAAGAATGAGATTCACCTAATCTAAAAAAACCATCCACGGAATTAACAATATTGGAGCCACCAGGTTGATCTTTGACGGTTACAATTCCACCAATTCTATTTTGATCTCCGATGTTTTCGGAGTACCTACCCACAAAAAAATTGGTTGGTACAGGTGTGTCAAGCCCCTTTTGTCGCATTAAAATAGCCCCGTAATTTCTTTTGATCGATCTATGAACAAATCTGCCACCCAACTCAATTGGAATCGGATTTCCAAAGTCATCTAATCCAATTCTTCTGCTGAAAAAGGGTTGAATGCGCATATTTCCTCCAGATTCATCGGGATTTCGACTGATTCCAACTCCAAAAAGAGAGGCGTTTTCCAAGAAAAATTGCCTTCTTTCAGGGAAAAAAACAGAAAAACGAGATGTATTATTGACTTGTCGATCGGCATCTGCCTGGGCGAAATCGGTGTTTGCTGTCAGATCTAAAACATCATTCGAATTAAAAGCCCATTTTAATTCGCCACCTAATTTTGTACTGAATTGGTTCGCTTGATTTTGAAAATCGCTTCCGGAATAATTGTCGAAAGAATTGAGCAAATAAGGTTGAATTCGAATATTGGGTTTGGGCGGTGGCGGCTGTAAATTGGATAAAATTCCGGCATAGTCCATGCGCAAATAAGTAAAAGACCGAGGGAAAGGTGAAAAGGCACTGAGTTCATTGCTCAATCTTCTATTTCGGTACACATTAAAGCCCCAATTTTGGGTTTTTTGATTGGTTTTTGGATACCTCAAAGTTTCCCATGGAACTGCAATTTCAGCGACCCATCCACTATCTAATCGAGAAGTCCTTACTCGCCAAAGTCCATCCCAATCTACATCATAATACAAATCGTCAAATGACAATAAATCTCTTTGAACTCCATAAGGATTGGTAGCAATCGACATGGCATTTCTTTTATCATTAAATCCGTCAAAAGAAAATGCAACAATATCGTGTGATAAATAATTAAAATCTCTTTTAAAGTCGGTAGCGCGAATGGATTTCTTGCCTAAAGAATCTTTGGCAAATACGCTTAAATAGAGATAATGTTGATTGTAAAGTACCTTAATTTCGGTATCATGATTAGGTCGATTGCCTTGAAAAGGTTCTACTTGTGTAAATCTAGAGCTTGGTACCGATGTTCGCCATTCTTTTTCATTAAGAATTCCGTCCACATGAATTGCTCCATGGATTGGAATAGCCTTAATTTCTTTGCGAATCGAATCAGGTTTGAAAACGCTTGCATCTTGTGCTTGCAATGGAATAGAGAGGATCCCTAAAAAAAATAATATTATAAAATAGCGCATAAAAAAAGGAAACAGGAGTCGTTTAACTCACTATTTCCTTCAAATTTACGAAAATAAATAAATTAGTTTTGAATAAATTCTCCTCCAGCGCGAAGTTCAATTTCTTCACCTACCATCGCTGCAGGCATAGATCCTACACCCCAAGCAGTACGGTTTAACGTACCAGTTACTTTAAATCCAGCTACTTTTTTGCCTTGACGGTTTGTTGTTACGCCATTCAATGTCAAATTTAAGTTAACAGGCTTAGTAACTCCGTGCATGGTTAAATTACCCACCAAAGTGAATTTACGATCAGCAGTTTTTGCGATAGAAATACTTTTGAAAGCAATAGCGGGGAATTTTGCTGCATCAAAAAAATCTGGACTTTTCAAGTGTGTATCACGGCGCTCGTTATCCGTATTAACTGTGTTTACATCGGCAGTTAATTCAAATTTTGCATCTGAAAAATCATCTTTGGAAGAAGTAAGTGTTGCATCCGTAATCTTGAAAGATCCTTCTACATCTGAAATAGAAAGGTGAACTACGCTAAATCCTAATTTTGAGTGTGCTTTGTCAATCGAAAAAGTTTGAGCAGAAGCGAACAGGGTCGTTAGGCAAAGGCCTAATGCTAACGTTAATTTTTTCATAGAATAATCATTTTTAAGGTGAAAGATGGAAAATACAATTTAATGAATTGTTGGCTTTACAAACACGACCAAATTTATCAAAAAATAGACAAACTCCTCACTTTCAAGAAAAATAACTAATTTGCCTTAATATCTCAACCTATAAACATGAAGTACTTTTTTTCTATTCTTTTGTCATTTCTAGTCTTGCATTTGTTCGCTCAAGATGTGATTGTATCAACCAAATTTGGACAACTAGCTGGCACCCATCTTCCGAAAAGTAATATCGATGAATTTTTAGGAATTCCTTTCGCTCAACCGCCCGTGGGCGATTTAAGATGGAAAGCGCCTCAGGTTATGAATCCTTGGGCGGGCGTTCGTTCAGCAAAGGAATTTGGTCCAAGTCCGATGCAAGCAAAGCCAAGCCCATTTTTATATTGGTCGTCCGAATTTTTAATTCCCGAAAGTCCCATCAGTGAAGATTGTTTGTATCTCAATGTTTGGGCACCCTCGAATAAAAAAGCACTTAAACCGGTTTTAGTCTATATTTATGGGGGCGGATTTCGAAGCGGAGGCAGTGCTTGCCCCATTTACAAGGGTGAAGCCATGGCTCAAAAGGATTTGGTTTTTGTGAGTATTAATTACCGAGTTGGAGTGTTTGGATTTTTAGCCCACGCAGAATTAAGTGCAGAATCGGGCGTTGATGCCTCTGGAAATTATGGAATTTTGGATATGATTGCTGCATTAAAATGGGTGAAAGAAAATATTTCTGCTTTTGGAGGAGATCCTAATTTAGTAACGATTGCTGGACAGTCGGCTGGCTCCATGGCAGTTAATTATTTATGCGCTTCTCCTTTGGCGAAAGGTCTATTCAAAGGAGCTATAGCGGAAAGTGGAGCAAGTATTTTGCCTAATTCGACGCGTACCAATTTAAAGAAATCAGATGCGGAAATGATGGGATTGGCCTTCGCTAAATCGGTCGGTTCGCCAAATATTTCAGCTTTAAGAGCATTGTCCGCTGAGAAAATTCAAGCCATGGAAGGAGGGTTGACGAGACCTTATGAAGATGGTTATGTACTTCCTCAATCGATTCAAGAAATTTATCAAAATGGGAAACAAAATGATGTTCGTTTGTTGATGGGTTGGAATGCAGACGATAAAGTTAGTGGGCAAGTCCTTCCTGCATCCGAATTTCAACAGAATATGGAGAAAAAATATGGAATAAATGCAGGGAAGGTGTTTAAGTACTATCCTTTTGAAAAGGTTGCCTCTCAATTTAATTTGAGTAGAGATGAGCTTTTTGGGATACAAGTTCATTCTTGGGCAAAAGCCCAAAATTTACGAGGGAAATCGCCTGTTTATGTGTATCAATTTAACAGAGCCTTGCCAGCGTTTGATTCAAAAACAGCTTTTGGGGCCTTTCATACGGGAGAAGTGCCCTATGCCTATGCGAATTTACAAGCTGTTCATAGACCTTGGGAGCAGGTTGATTATTTGTTGAGTGAAAAAATGTCCAATTATTGGGCCAATTTTGTTAAAACGGGTGATCCAAACGGAAAAGATCTCGTTTTATGGCCAGCGTTTACCAATCAAAAACAAGAAGTTCAGCTATTGGATCAAAAGATTGAAAGCAAAAAATTGCCGAATAGGGAAGCATTGGAAATGTTAGAGGACCTCTTACAAAAATAATCAATTCCAAAATCGCTTTATCAATAAGCAATCTTCCTACTTCTAGTTAATTTGATTAAATTTGAACTTTATTCAATAAAATAACCATTAAATGAAAATAATTAAACATGTTTTTACTTTCCTAAGCTTGTTTTTATTGTTGTGCTTAGAGGGTTTTTCACAAAGTGTACAGTCTTCCACGATTTCATCGGGAGGCTCAACTGTGAAAGTAAACGGCAAGTATTATAGCCATGTAGTTGGACAACAAAGTGTTGCTGGAACCGTTACTAAAAATGGTTTAACAGTCCGCCAAGGATTTAAACAGCCTAATTTGTTGATGAAGAGTATTAAAAAATCGGGAAAAGAGATCAATACGGCAGAAGTAAATCCCATTGCTTATACCGTATTTCCGAATCCGTTTAAAGATAAATTGACCATCAAAATGTCGCTAAAAACGAGTTTAACCTCTTATTTAGTGATTTACGACATGCAAGGAAATGTTAAGTTGGAACAAACTTTCCCAGCAGATATTGATGAGATTGTGTTAGACAAGTTTGAAAATTTCAGAGGTGGAAAGTACATAATGCACATCCTTCACAAAGGAAATCCATTTGTTTTTACCCTCATTAAAGATGTTGAATAGTTTTTGATCCTTATATGAATCGTTCGAGAATTGCCTTATTGCTGTTGGTTGTGTTTCTTTTTTCTGGAGTGTTTTTTTGGTATAAAAATGGCTCAAATACAACAACAAGCTCAGAGAATAGCCCAAGTCAATTAGTCGAAACGCCCACCTTTGTCGCTGATTCTGCCTATCATTTTATTGAAAAACAAGTTGCTTTTGGGCCTCGAGTTCCCAATTCCGCTGCTCAAGAAAAATGTAAAAATTGGTTGATTGAAAAATTCAAATCTTACGGTTGGACGATTAAAACACAAGCTTTTAGTGCCAATGATTATTCGGGTAAAAAGCTTTTTGGGACAAATATCATCGCACAATTTCAACCAGAAAAAGCGAAACGAATTTTGTTAGCTGCCCATTGGGATGCCAGACCTAAGGCAGATAAAGATTCAGTTCGTGTGAATGAACCGATTGATGCTGCCAACGATGGGGCGAGTGGGCCGGGAGTTTTGTTGGAATTGGCGCGTTTACTTTCAACTAGTAGCAATAAACCCAATGTTGGTATTGATATCGTTCTTTTTGATTTAGAAGATAGTGGAAGTTCTGATGATCCTACGGGGATGTCTTGGGCTTTGGGTTCTCAATATTGGGCAGCCCATTTAATGCCAGAAAATTATAAACCTTTTTATGGGATTTTGTTGGATATGGTGGGGGCAAAAGGGGCCTCATTTCCAACAGAAGGGAGTTCGATGCAATATGCTCCAGGAATTGTTCATTCTGTATGGTCAATCGCTTCTGAATTAGGTTACAATAATTATTTTATTGATCAGGAAGGCCCAGGCATTACCGATGACCACACGGCCATCAATGAAATTGCGAAAATTCAAATGATTGATATCGTGGAGTTGCATCCTGCTAGTCCCAATACTTTTGGTAGTTATCATCATACGCATCAAGATAATATGTCAATTATTGACAAATCGACATTAAAGGCGGTTGGTCAAACACTTTTACAAGTTTTATACAGAGAATAATTTCATGGAAGAAGTAGAATTAAAAAAAGTGCATCTAAATGATGTGCATGTAGGTTTAGGAGCGAAAATGGTTTCATTTGCTGGATATAATATGCCTGTTTTGTACAACAATCTGATCCAAGAACACCTTTGTGTTCGTTCTGGAGTAGGGGTTTTTGATGTAAGTCACATGGGCGAGTTCTTTTTATCTGGAGAAAAAGCCTTGGATTTGATTCAATATGTTTGTTCCAACGACGCTTCCAAATTGGTTGATGGTAAAGTGCAGTATAGTTGCTTACCAAATAATGAAGGCGGTATTGTGGATGATTTATTGGTTTATAAAATAAAGGATAACGAATATTTGTTGGTGGTAAATGCGTCCAATATTGAAAAAGATTGGAACTGGATTTCTTCGCACAATACCTTTGGGGTTGAGATGCAAAACCGCAGTGATGAATACAGTCTTTTCGCTGTTCAAGGACCTAAAGCTATTTTGGCTTTACAAAAATTAACAGCTATTGATTTGTCGAGCATGCCTTATTACACCTTTAAAATTGACACTTTTGCTGGTTTTGAAAATGTGATTATTTCTAACACAGGATATACAGGAGCAGGTGGTTTTGAGATATATATCAAAAATGAAAACGCCTTAGCTGTTTGGAATGCCATTTTTGAAGCGGGTAAAGAATTTGATATGTTACCTATTGGATTAGGTGCAAGGGACACGCTTCGCACGGAAATGGGCTATTGTCTATACGGCCATGATATTGATGACACCACGTCCCCGATTGAAGCAGGATTAGGTTGGATTACTTCGTTCAATAAAGATTTTATTGCCAAAGATATTCATGCAAAAATCAAAGCTGAAGGTCCGAAGAAGAAATTGGTGGGTTTTGAAATGATTGACCGTGGAATTCCTCGTCAGCACTATCCAATTGCGGATGCGAATGGGAATACAATCGGAGAAGTTACTTCAGGAACGCAATCGCCAAGTTTGTCTAAAGGAATTGGAATGGGATATGTTAGTAGTGAAAATGCGAAAGTGGGGACTGAAATTTTCATTCAAATTCGCGATAAATCCTTGAAAGCTCAGGTAGTAAAATTCCCATTTATTTAATTGAATAAAGAATGAGAAAAATTGACGTTTGTTTATCTCCTGATTTGATTCATTTGTATGATTTAACCAACATGGCGGTTGTAGTGGTGGATATTTTCCGTGCAACTTCCTGTATGGTCACAGCATTTGCGCATGGCGCGCAAGAGATTGTTCCAGTTGAACAATTGGATGTTTGTGAATCATATCGAGACAAAGGCTATTTAACTTCTGCAGAGCGTAATGGAATTACTCCTGAGGGCTTTGATTTTGATAATTCTCCCTTTAGTTACCAAAAAGAAAAAGTAAAAGGTGCTAAAATTTGTGTAACAACAACCAACGGAACTGTGGCAATTCAGCGTTCAAAATCGGCACCTTTGGTTTATGTAGGAGCATTTTTAAATATTTCAAGCATTGTAGAAGCCTTAAAAGCTTGGCAGGGAGATGCATTGGTTGTGTGTGCTGGTTGGAAAGGAAAACCTAATTTGGAAGATACCTTGTTTGCTGGAGCTGTGATTGATCGGTTGCATGGATCATTTCAAGTAGCTGATGATGCAGCATTGATGGCTTGGAAAGCCTATCATATGGCAAGTTCAGATTTATTAACTGCGGTAAAAAATTCTTCACACGTAAATCGTTTATTAGGCCTGGGGATTGAAAAGGATATTTCTTTTTGTTTAGAAATGGATAAATATCCCGTTCTTCCACGTTTGTCAAATGGCGCCTTAATTTTAGAATAATTTTATTGTATCATTTTGATTTATTTAAAAATTGCATAATTTTAAGAAAAATTATTCTTTTTTGTAACCTAAATGTGATTTTATTATGAAGATTTTAACTCAAATTCCGTCCATTTTATTGGCATTTTTGTTTTTATTCGGAGGTTTAAATTTCTTTTTCAATTTTGTTCCGAATCCTCCTATGACTGGAAATCCAGCCAAATTCATGGAATTATTTGGTGGTACAGGCTATATGACTGTAATCAAAGTGTTGGAAGTAATCGGTGGAGTGTTGATTTTATTTCCAATGCGTAGAGCTTTGGCATTGGTTATTCTAACTCCTATTGTGGTCAATATTTTGTTGTTTGAAATTTATATTTCCAATGCTCCGAGTGTAGGTATTGTTTTGGCAATTTTGGCGATCATTACCATCTACCAAGAAAGAGATAAATTTAAAGGAATCGTTTAAATAGGATAAATGCATATTTTAATTTGCCCTGATAAATTCAAAGGTTCTTTAAGTGCTACGCAAGTTTGTGACGCTTTAGAGAAGGGAATTTATCAGGGTAATTCTTTGTATGAGGTAACTAAATTACCTTTGGCTGATGGGGGCGAAGGGACATTGGATGTTTTGCAAGCTGTTTTAGGCGGAGAGCTAATTTCTGTGTTGGTCAATGATCCCTTATTTCGGTCTATTAAAGCAGATTACCTTTGGATGGAAAGTCGGAAAAAGGCATTTATTGAAATGTCGAGAGCCTCTGGATTACCATTATTGTCGAATTCCGAAAGAGACCCTTTAAAAACCACCAGTTTTGGAACAGGCCAATTAATTTTAGATGCATTAGAAAGAGGCGCCACTGACATCGTGTTAACCGTTGGAGGTTCTGCCACCAATGATGCTGGAATAGGGATGGCTGCGGCATTGGGTTATGCCTTTTTGGATGAAAATGGAAATGATTTAGCGCCAATTGGAGAAAACCTTATTCATATTCAACAGATCATCCCCTCCGAATTTTTAAGTCAATTTTCGCACGTTAAATTTCAGGTGGCGACGGATGTCGAAAATCCATTGAATGGACCTGAGGGTGCGGCTTTTATTTTTGCCGCACAAAAGGGTGGAACTGTCGATTCAATTAGATATTTAGATAATGGTTTAAATAATATAGCTCGGCTTTTTGATCAAAAGGGAAATATTTCTCAACAAGCTGGCGCTGGAGCGGCGGGAGGATTAGGTGCTGGTGCTAATTACTTTTTACAAGCTGAAATAATTTCGGGCTCTCAAATGGTGTTGGAGGCGGTTGATTTTAATCAAAATCTAATAAAGGCAGATATTATCATTACAGGAGAAGGTAAAATTGATGAGCAAACTTGGTATGGTAAACTCGTAGCGGAAGTTCTAAAAAGAGCCCAAAAAGCAAAAAAGCCCTGTGTTTTAATTTGTGGGATGATTGAAAATGCTGAAATGCGACCTCCTGAATTCCAAGGATTCCCTATTTATGCGATTTCAAACTTTGCCAAAAATCAAGAAGATTCGATGCTAAATGCCGATCAATACTTGCAGCTAATAGGTGAAACTATGGCAAAGAAAGGCTTTTAGAATTTTTCTTGGCATAAACATCTCGGTAAAAACTCACCTTCCCTGTTGAGTCTAAATCCACTAAATTGTACCAAATAACAAGCGGTGTATAAGTAGAAAGTGGAACTATTTTGGGTTTACTGTTTTTACTTAATTGATTTGGGTCTAATTGCTTTCGGATGCTTGGGTTGTCTGAAAGAATAAATTTGGCAAGGTCAAAAGGCTTTTCTAGGCGGACACAACCATGACTTCTGAAAAAGCGTTTGGATTGGAAAAGGTGTCTTTCCGCTGTGTCATGCAAATAAATTAAGAAAGGGCTGTAAAATTCGAATTTCAAATAGCCTAAGGTTGAATTTACATTAGGGTTTTCTCGTAACCGATATGGAAAATAATTGGCGTTAAGGCTGTGCCAATTAATTTTGAAAGGATTTACCGGTTGATAATTCAGAGTAAAAACTTGAAAATGACTTTTTTGTAAATATCCGATATCCTTTTTGATTTTTGGCAGGTATTCTTCCACAGAAATTTTAGTAGGAAGATACCAATAGGGATTCATTATGATTTGATCAATTTTGCTTACAAGCGTTCTTGTTGGTCTTTCTGGTCGGCCAAGAATGACTTTCATCCGTAAAACTTCATCGCCAAATTTGAAGCTTCTTAATTGAGTGGATGGGATGTTGACCAATATAAATTGGGAATAATTCTTTTTAAATGCTGCCAGCCAGCGATATTGATTGATCGACTTGTTTAAGCGTTCAATTTTTATTTTTTGAGTGGGTTGAGACCTTTCGAGGCTATCTAATGCGTTTAATAGTAGACGAACTTCTTTGGAGGAATTCAAAAATTGGGTTACCAAAACGCCTAAGCTCTGATTTTTACAATGAAAATTGACTAAACTATCAATTTTATAGTTGTATAAACGATTGGGAATTCCATTAAATGCTATGGTAGGTTTTTGATTTCCGTAGGCTAAATGTTTGAAAAATTGGATGGCTGTTTTTTGAATTTGAGCTTCCAATTGAATAGAATCCTGCTGGTTTTTGAGATGATTGGATTTCTGAGCAAAATGCTTCGCATAATCACTAGAATGAAGTGCAAATCGTTTAGAGGAAAGGATTAAACTATCTAAATCGTTGATTGATTGAGTTTGGTTTAACCAAAGGAATTTACTGGTTGTCTGACCAAACAGTGAGAATTGTAAAAGAACAAGGGCTATGATATATTTCATGCACCATATTTTAAAGCTAAAGCTAATTGACCTGCGTGGTAGGCTGTATGGGATACAATTCTTCCGAATGCCTCCGCTTTAGTTTTAGTTCCAAATTCTTTTGTTGTGATTATTTCTTCCCAATCTTCTTCCGTTTGTTGAGCAACAATGTTCTTTAACTGTTGGAAAGAATTCTCTACGTATTGTATAAGTTCAGGCAAATTGGTCCATTCTCCTGTATCAGTTTGTGCAATGACTGTTTTAGCTATTACTTTAACTTCTGTGTCACCAAAAACGTTCTTTGCAAAAAGTAATTCTACATCTCCAATATGGCGAATTAAAAATCCCACAGAGTTGACAGAATTACCCAAGCGTTTTTTTAAGTCGCTCTCTTTTAAATCGGAGGATAATAATTTAGTGAATCGAGTCCTAGACTCAATCCACAATTCAAGCATTAAGTCGGTTTTCGTTTTCATCTTATTTATATTTTAATATCCTTGCTTGATATTTTTGCCATTTCTGCTGGACTACCTTTCCAGATACTCCAAGCGTCTGTTTTTTGTCGAGTAAGATTGGCTCCCATCGCAATGAGTGTTCCTTCTCCCAATACCGTTTGGTCTCTAATGGTTGAATTTACTCCGAAGAAACAATAATCACCGACCTGGCAACCACCAGACAATACCACGTGAGAGGTAAAGAAAACGTGATTCCCAATTTTACTATGATGACCAATGTGATTTCCTGACCAAAGAACGCAATCATCACCAATAGTCACATAGGGTTGAATGGTATTATCTTCCAATATAAAACAATTTTTCCCAATTTTTTCGGTTAAAACGGTTGCTCTGGAACTGATATAGGAAATGTAATCGTAGCCTTTTTCTAAACCTTTTTCATACACTCTTGCGCGAACTTGATTCATTTGTCGTTCGGTTAAAGGAACAAAAAATTTATATTCGCTAGGGGGATAGATAGTTTCTACTGATTCAAATGGAACAACAGGAAAACCATGGAATTCTGATTCGTTGATATAGGCTTCTTCCACAGTAAAGGCAACCACTTCGTGTTCGCTATCTGTTTGAAGATAGAATAATGCCAATTCAGCAGTTTGTGTATTTCCAAAAATTACTACTTTAGCCATAATATATTGATTAGAAAAGGGATGTTCCTGTCATTTCTTTTGGTTGGCTTACTCCCATTAATTTCAAAATGGTTGGAGAAACATCACCAAGTTTTCCATTATTCAATGTTGGATGAAAATCATTGTCCACCAAAATACAAGGTACTAAATTCGTTGAGTGAGCTGTATTCGGCGATCCGTCTTCGTTGATCATCACATCTGCATTTCCATGGTCAGCGATGATGATGAAGGAATAACCATGTGCTAAGCCTGCATTGACTACTTTTTCAGCACATGCATCAACGGTCTCAACTGCCTTAACAACCGCTTCAAAAACACCCGTATGGCCTACCATGTCTGGATTTGCAAAATTTAAGCAAACGAAATCAACTTCTTCTTTTTCTAATTCAGGAATAAGGGCATCGCGTAAATCTGCCGCCGACATTTCTGGTTGTAAATCATAGGTGGCTACTTTTGGCGAATTTCTTAAAATATTGGATTGGCCAATAAAAGGCTGTTCGCGCCCTCCTGAGAAGAAAAATGTAACGTGTGGATATTTTTCTGTCTCCGCAATTCTGATTTGTTTTTTACCTGCACCTTCCAAAACTTCACCCATTGTCATCGGTAAATTGGAATCATTGAAAATGACATTGACACCAACAAATTCTTTGTCATATTCTGTCATGGTCAAATAATACAAATTCAATTTGTGCATATTTTCTTCATGGAAGTCCTTTTGCGTCAGAGCTTGAGTTATTTCACGTCCTCTATCTGTTCTGAAGTTGAAACAAATGACAACATCACCTTCTTGAATGGTGGCGATTGGACTACCATCTGGATTAGTCATGATGATGGGTTGAATGAATTCATCCGTAACTCCAGCGGCATAACTATCTTGGATAGATTGTAAAACATCGGTAGAAGGATGCCCCTCCGCATGTACCATTGCTTTGTATGCCAAAGCAACACGCTCCCAACGATTATCACGATCCATGGCAAAATATCGACCTACCACAGATGCAATTTTAGCGCCTGTTTTTAAGGTATGTTGATATAAATCCGTCATGAATTTTAATCCTGATTTTGGATCCGTATCGCGACCATCTGTAAAAGCGTGAACATAAACACGGCTTAAATTAGCTTCTTGTGCGGTACTTAGTAATGATTTTAAATGTTCAATGTGTGCATGCACACCTCCATCAGAAACTAATCCCATGAAGTGAACAGATTTATTGTTTTCTTTAGCGTAAGAGAAGGCTTTTTCTAATTCAGGCTCTTGACCCAAAGTGTTTTCTGTTACAGCTTTATTGATACGAACTAGATTTTGATAAACGACACGGCCAGCACCTAAATTCATGTGCCCAACCTCTGAATTACCCATTTGCCCCTCAGGTAAACCAACGGCTAAACCTGAAGCTTCTAACTTAGAATGCGGATATTTTTGATACAAAGAATTGATAAAGGGAGTTTTTGCCGCATCAATCGCTGAAACTTTTGGATTTGTTGCAATTCCCCAACCATCCAATATCATTAATACTACTTTCTTATTCACGTTATTGTCATTTTAAAATACCCACAAAAATAACCAAAAAAGATGGAAATGGAAGTCCTTCCCATGGTATATTTAGTCCAAATTTAAATCTTTATCAAACGGTCATATTCTTTACTTGTCTCCACAATGTCCTTTACTTCTATGACATTTTTGTCTGAACCATGGAGCGCTAAATAAATCATGGATTTTCCCACTTCCCGCAATGTGGAAACCATAGATGGCATAATTGCTCTTAAAAGCGGATACATCCAGTTGATGTATTTGTAAAACGATAGGGTGTGTGAAAGTCCTTTCGTTGGGAAAATAAGGGAAGGTCTGAAAGCATAAAAGCTTTGGAAGCCTACTAAGCGCAAATCATTTTCAGTTCTTCCTTTGACTCTTGCCCACATGATTTTGCCATTTTCTGTTCTATCTGTACCCACGCCCGACACATAAATAAAGGTCATATTGGGATTATTGTCTATGATTGACTCAGCAAATCCAAGGGTAAGTGTATGGGTTTTTTCTGTATAATCAGCCTCTTTCATTCCAAGAGAAGATACTCCCAAGCAGAAAAAGCAGGCATCATACCCTTTTACTTTTGAGCTTAATTCCGCGGGCTTGAGAAAGTCGGGAAGTATGATTTCTTTCAATTTCGGGTCAGATTTTCCAGATGGTTTTCTACCAATGACCAAAACTTCTTCAATAAAAGGTGATTCAAGGCATTCGTGGAGAACGCCTTCTCCAACCATTCCTGTTACTCCTGTAACAATTACTTTGATTTTTGATTTTTCCATCGTACAATTGGGAAATATTTAAATCTCTATTTAATTTTTAAATGAAAACGAGCAATAGACGTAAATTTTTACAAACATCAGGAATTTTTGCAACAGCATCAGCATTCAATTCCATTAATTCTGTAGGATCCGGAAAAATGAATTTCATTCACCATGTTTTATTTTGGGCAAAAAACCCCAACAACGAAGCGGAAGTTAATCAATTAAAGTCCGCATTAAGCGCATTGGGTAAGCTTCCAATGATTCAATCAGCGCATATCGGTAGACCCATTGTAACAGATTTTGATAAACCTGTAACAGAAGGTTCATATACTTTTTCAGTGGTTTTAATTTTCGAAAGTGCAGAAAAGGAAAAGGAGTATTTATATCATCCTTTACACAAAAAATTCATTGACGATAACAAACATATTTGGGGAAAGGTTCAAGTCATTGATTCTGAGGTATTATAATTTAGCCTTCATTTTAAGAAAGCCAAAAAGTATTAAGCATACCATTAAATAGCTGAAAATCAAGGCAATGCTGATGAATTTTAGCATTGCCAAAAGATAGGTGAATTGAATACTAAATTCGCTATAATATCCAGAAACGGACATCAGCATAATGGCATTTTCCAAGTAGTCAAAGATAAAAGGCAAAAAACACAAAGTGATTACGTATTTGCCTATACGTAATATATTAGCATTGTTAGCCAGTGCTGATTGAGCCAATTGTACACTTGTGTAAAAAAAGTAAGTATAGGCTGGGATAAAAAACAAATCAAATATGATATTGATCATTACATCACTGTAATCCCATTTTGATAGTAGGTCATTTAGTTTTTCTGAAGACCAAGCAAATTCAAGAGAAAGTATTCCACCTTTAACTTGTTCGCTTAATATCGAACCTTGGATTTGTAAAATAATTAGTGCTAAACTAGCCAGGGAAAGACTAATTAGCCATCTTGTTTTTAATGACATTCTGATTAATGAAGTGATAAAGGATTACGAATATATTTGTTTTTTTGATAGATTTAAATGTAGATTCCTTTAAAAAGATTTTTTTCGTGTTATTCACGTATTATATTATTTTCTTAACCAACATATTCTTGACCTAATGAAAGTTCGAATACTATTTTTAATTGCATTAGTATTTCCTTATCAATTTTTTGGACAGTCAATTGATAAGCTTATTAGGCTTTCAGAAACGGAGCGAATAGAGAAATATCTTTCTTCGGATGAGTTGGAAGGCAGGAAGCCTTTTACCCCAGGCATTGAAAAAGCGGCACAATTTATTTCCAAGGAATTTGAAAAAAATAAGCTGGACTATTTTTCAGCTAATTCGTATTTGCAGACTTTTCAACTATATAAGCCTAGTCTTATTTCTGCCAAACTAAAACTCGAAAACGTTGAAGTGGCAAGCAATAAAATGGTCGTTTTTACTCGCGCGGAAAAAGTTACAATCGATGAAAATTCGGGCTATACTATTTCATCTATTAAAAAAGGCGACAATCTTTTTCGATCCGTCTATCAATATTTATCCAAAAAATCGCCACAAATTGTTTTTGTCGATGAAAGTTTTAGCACTCAATTTTCTCGCTTGTCCAATAGAAATCCTTTGAAGAAAAATCAGGAAACAGTCGTATTTATTTTGTCTGATGTAGTTCCCACACATTTTGAAATAGAAGCAATTCATTCCGTTACACCCTTGAATTTATCCAATGTGGTAGCCATGATTCCGGGCAAGTCATTGACAAACGAATACGTGATTTTTTCTGGACATTATGATCATTTAGGGATCATTTCCAAAGGAGGGAGCACTGTTGACTCTATCTACAATGGAGCCAATGATGATGCGGCGGGAACAACGGCGATGATCATGCTTGCCAAGTACTTTAAAAAGAAAAATAACAATGAGCGAACTTTGCTTTTTGTGGCATTTACTGCTGAAGAAAGTGGAGGCTTTGGTTCCAGCTATTTTTCCGAACAATTAAACCCTGAATCAGTTAAAGCCATGTTCAATTTGGAAATGATTGGTACTGAAAGCAAATGGGGCAAAAATAGTGCCTATATCACAGGTTTTGACAAGTCGAATATGGGTCAAATTTTACAGGAAAATTTAAAAGGAACAGCTTTTACTTTCTATCCAGACCCATATACGGATCAAAATTTATTTTATCGTTCGGATAATGCTACTTTAGCCCGCTTGGGTGTACCTGCACATACTATTTCTACTTCTAAAATGGATTCAGAACCGAATTATCACCAAGCGAGTGACGAATATCAAACGCTGGATTTAGTCAATATGAATGAAATCATAAAGGCCATTGCCAAAAGTTCTGAAAGTATTATTTCAGGGAAAGATACCCCCTCCCGAGTAGATACTTTACAATTAAAATAACTGTGATATAATTTTTAAAACCTTAATTCGTTTTTGAACCAATTCAACCCTAAATTAGCCTACAATGATGGAAGACAAAATTAAAAGAAATGAATTTTTAAAATCTCTAGGACTCAAAGGTGCCACATTGATGGCAGTTTATTGTGGAGTGAGTACCCTGAGTTCTTGTTCAAAGGAAGAAAGCATTACACCCGCTTCTAGTGTAGATTTCACTTTGGATTTAAGTCAGTCAGCTAATTCGGCGCTTACAAAAGACGGCGGTTATGTGATAAATAATCGTGTGGTTGTGGCAAGAATTTCTTCCACGAATTATGTGGCTGTCACGCAGATTTGTTCCCATGAAAATAAAGCAGCCGTTATTTATATGAGTGGTGGATTTTATTGTCCAGAACACGGTGCGACATTTGATACAACGGGAAAAGGCACCAATGGTAATGGGGCGCGTGGATTAACAGCCTATAAAGCTACACTTTCAGGAACTAGCTTGAGAATTTATTCGTAGTTTATTTTCGCTTGAAAAAGTAAAAATGAATTCCACCGGGTAGTGCAGCAGATTCAGAAATGGTATAATATCCTTGTGCATCTGCTGCAAAGGCCAGTCCTTCCCCTTGCGGTTCTCCTAATCCATCTGCAGAGGAGTATTTGGATCTACAAGGGACTGTTTTTGCTTGTCTAGCTAAAGCATCTGGAATGGATTCTCCATCTTTTCTTTTCCAATAATAGATATAGCCGTAATTTCGAATGATGATTTCTTTATTGTCGAAAGAAACATCTCCTGCTGTTACATAAAACAATTCTTTTACGGAAGTATTACTTGAAAAAGGATTGGAAAAACTCAATTCATTGATAAATTCAGCGGTTAATACCGCACCGTCTTTTACATTCGCAGCACTAATTTTATAAAGTCGTTTTAGGTCTTCGCGTTTAGATACAATAAAAATATCTTTGCTAACTTGGTCGACTAGCAAACATTCCATGTCTCGCATTCCATCTGGCAAAACGAAGGTAAGTTTTTTGACTTGGCTAATGGCATTGATATCAGGCCCCGAATTAGAGACAGTAGGTTCCGTAAACCAATAGATATTATAAGATTGATAAACGACATTGTTATCCCCAAAATCTGCTACATAAATCGTTGAGCTACCATCTGCTTCTGTGGTAATACTCATATCTTCCCAATCTCTGTTATTGGCATTAGTTAGGTAAAATTCTTTTTTGCCTTTTCCGTTGGAATCGAAATAAAACAAACGATTAGGGTCTCCTGAATCATTTAAAGCCCAAAAATATCCTGGATTTTTTCTGCTGGCGATCAATCCTGAACCTTCATCTAATTGCCCATTTTCGATAATTCCTTTGTCTAGGTACTCATTGTAGCTGGATTCTGTATCTACGGGAGTCGGTGGAACAGGAGTAGGAGCAGGGCTAGATGGACATGCCATCAGGAGTATACTTACTAAAAAGAGTAAAAGGGAATTTTTAAACATTCAATTGCTATTATTGGGGTTTTCTGATTTGGTATCAGTGTTATTTATTAGGGTTACTCTGACTTTTTTAATTCTTCTTGCGTCGACAGAATGAATTTTAAACTGAAAGGATTCTACAATTAGTTCTTCCCCAGCATGTGGAATGCGAGAAAATAGTTCAATCATTAATCCTGCTAATGTTTCACTTTCTCCTTTTACTTTTTCAAAAAATGAGGCATCTAAATCAAAAACTCTTGAAAAATCATTCAGTGAGATTTTGGCTTCAAACAAATAGGTGTTTTCATCTAGTTTTTTAAAATCAGCCTCCTCATCATCAAACTCATCATTAATTTCTCCCACAATTTCTTCAATGATATCTTCCATGGTGACCAAACCTTCCGTTTCTCCATATTCATTTACAACAATGGCCATGTGCACCCTTTTTTCTTGAAAATCGTATAGTAAATCGTCGATTTTTTTATTTTCTGGAACAAAAAATGGTTGGTGAATCAAGGATATCCAATCGAAATTTTCATCTTGATCGATGTGTTTTAACAAATCTTTGATGTATAGAATTCCTTCAATTTTATCAATGGTTTCTTTATAAATAGGGACACGTGAATATCCATTTTTATTGATTTTGTCCATTAATTCATGGAAATCCATGGTAGTATCAAAGGCAACAATATCTCTTCGTGCTTTCATGACTCCTTTCACAGAAATATTCCCGAAATTTAAAATACCTCTCAAGATGTCTTTTTCTTGTTCAGAAGTGTTTTCGTCTGTGGTGATTTCTAAGGCTTGATTTAGCTCCTGAGTAGTTAATGTATATGATTTACGTTCAATTTTTTTCTCGATTAAACCCGAAATACCCAATAAAACTTTGGATAATGGTGCGAAAATGAACGTAAAAAAAGATAATAAGGGCGCCGAATACAAGGCGAAATTGATGTTGTTTTGTTGGGCCCAAACTTTCGGAATTAACTCGCCAAAAAAAGTAATGATGAAGGTTACACCAAATAATAAAATCAATGTTACTAGTAATGTCTCCACCGAATTTGGCCCTAATAGCTGTTCTGTAAGGTAATTAGCGAGCGTAATAAATATGATATTGACGAAATTTATGGATATCAAAAGAGTTGCCAGCAAACGTTGAGGTTTGTCTAACAAATTGCTTACTTTTTTCTCATTTTCTGATTCACTTTCACGCAAGGAAATGCGTTGCTCAGAATTTAATGAAAAAAATGCAACCTCTGAACCTGCCAATAAAGCTGATAGAGCTAATAATGACAATAAAACAAATCCGATAAGTATAATGGAACTTAGGCTAATTGTTGAGGTAAAGACCAATAAATGATTACTCAGGTTGGGGTCTGCGTCCATGGGGTTAAAGCAAATTTCCTCCAAAAATACAAAAAAAGGGGAATACAAACACCTTATATTCCCCTCTAATCTAAAAAATTAAAATGGTAAATCGTCGCCTTCGCTTTGTACCTGTGCAGGGAATGCCTCCGATTTTGCTGATTCATTGCCAATATTTACAGCTTCGGGTTTGGGTCTTGGCTCTGTATTTTCGTTGGTATTTCTTCCTCCAATGAGATTCATCGAAGTAGCTCTGATTTTATAGCCTCTGACGGTTGCGCCGTTTTTATCTTGCCATTCTTCGGAGCGAATTTTTCCTTCTATGTAAACTTGGTTCCCTTTACGTAGGTATTGTTCTGCGACATTCGCCAAATTATCCCATAATTCTACGCGATGCCATTCTGTTTGGTCAACTCTTTGACCATCTTTTGCCGTGTATGATTCAGAAGTAGCAACGTTAATATTGGCTACTTTCATACCACTTGGTAAGCTTCTTACTTCAGGGTCATTTCCTAAATTCCCCAAGATAATTACTTTGTTTACTCCTGCCATTTTTTTATTGTTTAAGGTTATTAATGGATATTTTTTCTGCCTTAAAGATAAGCGACAGAATCATCTTGAAAAATACCCAAATGCATATTATCAGTAATCAGATTTAATAACAAAACTGATTTTCCTTGCTTTTCGAAGTCTTTGGGCGACATCCACTCATAATTTGAAGGAATTTCACCCATAAAATTATCACTTATTTGGACATGCCAAGCTTGAGTGTGGATTTTTTGGTGACTTAAAATATGTACAGCAGGAGATTTTAATGGTAATATGGCCTGGGGGATCATTCTCAAAAAATCATCTTTTTCCATTAGTCCATCTAAGGTAGTTTTTTTAGCCGACTCCATTAAATAAAACTCAAATAAACCTTGCCAAATATCTTTTTCTGTTCTTTTTCTAACCAATATTTTTCCCGCTTTTTCCACAATAAAATAATTGAAAAATCGATCTCTTTGCTTGGTTTTTTTAAGTTTGACAGGGAAATCTTTCACCCTTTTTAAAGAAAAAGCCTTGCATTCTTTTTGTAAAGGGCAAGTTTCACAAAGAGGTGCTGGTGCGCATTGAAGCGATCCAAATTCCATAATAGCCTGATTGAACTCAGCTGGAAATTCATGTGGGATCAATTCATCTGCCAATTCAGTAAATATTTTTCGAGCAGACGAATGAGAAATATCAGTTTCAATGGCGAAAAATCGGGCTAAGATGCGATATACATTTCCATCTACTACGGCTTTTGCTTCGTTGAAAGCAAACGAGGCAATAGCCGCCGCCGTGTATGGGCCTACGCCTTTTAATTGAATTAAGTCTTGGTATTTTTGAGGAAAAACCCCTCCTAATTCATTGGCAATGTATTTGGCTGTTTGATGTAAATTTCTGGCTCTGGAATAATAGCCCAAGCCTTGCCAATTTCTAAATAAAAGTGCTTCCTCAGCATTGGCTAAATCCTGAACCGTGGGAAAAGCTTCTAATAAACGATGAAAATAAGGTAGACCTTGGGCAATTCTTGTTTGTTGCAAAATGATTTCAGACAACCAAATCACATAGGGGTCATTGCTTTGTCGCCAAGGCAAATCCCTTGCATTTTTTTTGTACCAAGAAATAATTGTGCTTGAAAATGGGTGCATTTTTACTTGGATCTGCTTTTCCAAATCATTCCAATAATTGAAAGTAATAAAAATCCCAGACTAATGAAATCTTGCCAACTTATGCCTTGTGGATTATTCATTAATGTTTGAAAATTTTGGGCTTCATGCCCCGTCCATAATGCCAGAAATGTTCTAGGCAACATACCCAAGGTGCCCGCGATCCAAAAGTTCTTAAAATTAACTCCAATAAATGCCATAGTGGCATTGGTGATGGCAAATGGGAATATGGGCGATAGACGGGTTAAAAATACCCATGAAAAAGAATCTTTTTGGACATTATTTAAAAAATCTTGCATCTTGAATTTTTGTACCAAAAACGCTACAATGTGATCACCATGAATCAATTGGCCTAATCCATATCCAATGATGGAGGCAAGAGAATACGAAATAACAAAAGGTAATAAGCCATCGAAGCCCCAAAGATAGCCGACAAAAAGTGCAAAAAAGGTAGTGGGGCAAAAAGCCAATCCCATCAAGAAAGTTGATAAAGCCCAAAACAAAGTTTTATCCCAAATAGTAAAATGGACAAAAAAGTCTAGGTGAGAAGATGCAAAATAAACCAAGCCAATACTAGATATAAATGGCACCAAAGCCATCCAAACTAGAAATAATAGTTCGAAAATGATTCGTTTAAATTGCACTTTATCGATTTAGAAAGGAACAAAGATAAAGGAGTTTTTATAATACAAGGCTATTTGACTACCTTTGCAGGGCTATTTGCCTTAAATAATGATGTCCAAAGAAATCGCAATCGTAAAATACAATGCTGGGAATGTTGCCTCGGTGATGTATGCCTTAGACCGAATAGGGGTTAAATACCGCTGGACAGATGATTTGAAGGAATTAGCGGATGCGGAGAAAATTATTTTTCCAGGTGTTGGTGAAGCGAGCACAGCCATGAAACATTTGAAGGAAAAAGGTTTGGATACGTTTATCCCCACAATTAAACAACCCGTTTTGGCGACTTGTATTGGCATGCAATTATTGTGTAAAAGTTCGGAAGAAAATAATACAACATGCATGGGAGTTTTTGATGTGGAAATTAAGCGATTTCAGTCGACTTCTTTGAAAATTCCTCATGTAGGCTGGAATTCCATTCAGCAAATAGGGGATAATCCTTTGATGCAAGGTTTGAAAAAAGAAGAGTTTGTATATTTCGTGCATTCATTTTATGCACCAGTCTGTGAATTTACCAGTGCTACTTGCGAGTATGTACAACCTTTTTCAGCCATGCTACAAAAAGACAATTTTTATGCTGCGCAGTTTCACGCAGAAATCAGTGGTTTGGCTGGCCAAACCATCATTCAGAATTTTATTGATTTATAAATTATGTTTCAGCTAATTCCCGCGATAGATTTAATAGGAGGTCAATGTGTTCGATTAACACAAGGAGATTATTCGCAAAAAAAAATCTATCATTCTGATCCTTTGGAAGTAGCCAAAGCCTTTGAAGGAGCGGGTATCCAGCGATTACATTTGGTTGATTTAGATGGGGCAAAGGCCAAGCAAATTGTGAATTTGCCTGTGTTGGAAAGGCTTGCCAATAACACTAACCTGCATATTGACTTTGGTGGTGGAGTACAATCGGATGAAATGATTGACTCGGCATTTTCTGCTGGGGCCAAGCAAATTACCGCAGGGAGTATTGCAGTTAGGAATCCAGATTTGGTTCAATCCTGGTTCAAAAAATATGGTGCTGATAAAATCATTTTAGGGGCAGATGCCCATAATGAGCAAATCGCAGTGGCTGGATGGCAAGAAAATTCTCAAATTTCTATATTTGATTTTTTACAAGACTACCAAAAGGTGGGTGCAAAATACGTGATTTCCACCGATGTTGCGAAGGATGGCTTGTTGCAAGGTCCTAGTTTTGATTTATACCGAAAGATTCAATTGCAAAATCCTACATTGGAAATTATTGCAAGTGGTGGAGTGGCTACCTTGGAAGATTTATACCAATTGAAAGAAATGAAATTGTTCGGTGTGATAGTGGGTAAGGCCTTTTACGAAGGAAGAATTAGTTTAGAAGAATTGGCCAAATTTGCTCAGGAATCATGTTAACGAAAAGAATCATACCTTGTTTAGATATCAAAGATGGCCGAACTGTTAAGGGGACCAATTTTGTTGATTTACGTGATGCGGGTGATCCCGTGGAATTAGGGGCATTATATGCAGAACAAGGGGCAGATGAATTGGTGTTTTTGGACATTACAGCGACAGTCGATAACCGAAAAACCTTGGTGAATTTGGTGAGAGAAGTGGCAAGGCATGTTAATATTCCATTTACTGTGGGCGGAGGGATAAGTTCAATCAATGACGTTTCTGCTTTGTTGAATGCGGGTGCGGATAAAGTTTCTATTAATTCATCGGCAGTAAGGAATCCAGCTTTAGTGGATGAATTGTCCTTAGAATTTGGTTCCCAGTGCATCATTGTGGCCATAGATACTCGACATGTAGATGGCTTGGATTGGGTGCATACCCATGGAGGAAGAAAGATTACGGAAATCAAAACCCAAAGTTGGGCCAAAGAGGTTCAAGAACGTGGAGCAGGGGAGATTTTATTAACCTCTATGGATGCAGATGGAACAAAAGCAGGTTTTGCCAATCAGTTAACGGCTGAAATTTCCACTCAACTTTCTATTCCTGTGATTGCCTCAGGCGGTGCAGGAACGATGGAACATTTTTATGATGTATTTACAAAAGGAAAAGCGGATGCTGGTTTGGCAGCAAGCATTTTCCATTTTAAAGAAATTGAAATCATGGCATTAAAGAAATTCCTTGCAGAAAAAGGAATTCCGATGCGTATTTAATAAATTGAACGATATTTTAAGCTAATGAGGGCAAATCCAGATTTTTCAAAAGGTTTAATTCCAGCAATTATTCAAGATGCTACCACATTAAAAGTGTTGATGTTGGGCTATATGAATGAAGAAGCCTTGGATAAAACAAAACAAGAGCAACAAGTAACCTTCTTTTCTCGTTCTAAAAATCGACTTTGGACCAAAGGGGAAACTTCAGGAAATTTCTTGAATGTAGTGAGCATGGAATTAGATTGCGATGCAGATACACTTTTGATTAAAGTGAATCCTGTAGGTCCTGCTTGTCATACAGGCACTGATACTTGTTTTAATGAAGAAAACAAAGACAATGCGGCTTGGTTAGATTATTTGAAACAGGTCATTCGTTCCCGCAAAGGAGCATCTGCGGAATCTTCTTATACGGCTTCTTTGTTTCAAAAAGGAACGCATAAAGTAGCCCAGAAAGTTGGAGAGGAGGCAGTAGAATTGGTCATTGAGGCTTTGATGGACAATGATGAATTGTTTAAAGGGGAAGCTGCCGATTTGATTTTTCACTTATTAGTTCTGTTGGAAGACCGCGGAATTGGTTTGGAAAAAGTGATTGATTTATTGAAACAAAGACATAGCAAATAAAATATGATAGGATTTATTATTCGTTACATCATTATGGCGGCCATCGTAATGATTATCCCGCGATATTTGAAAGGCATTACGGTAGATTCCTTTACCACATCCTTGTTAGTTGCCTTGATGATGGGATTTTTAAACTCCTTTGTTAAGCCGATTTTGAAAATTATCAGCTTCCCCATCACTTTCATGACCTTGGGCCTTTTTTCTTTGGTAATTAATGTGGGACTCGTTTATTTGGCCGCATTTTACATCGATGGTTTTCATGTTAGCGGATTTGTGGCACCTTTGATTTTTAGTTTGTTGGTAGGTACAACCAACAGTTTGGTGGGATTGTTTACCAAATAGAAGAGAGAAAAGAGAAGAGAGGAAAGAGAAAAAACTCTTACCTCTTACCTCTTACCTCTTACCTAATCTTAATTTTTTTTGGTAAAATAAACATGCACAGGACTGGTTGGATTTACCTGTTCTGAAATAGAATAATAGCCATTTCCATTGGCAGAAAAGGCAATCGCTTCGCCTTGCGCTTCTTGGGCACTGGGGATAATCATTGGGTCTCTATGAAGGGCATCAGAAATCGATTCGTATTTGTTTTTTTTCCAATAGTAGACATCCAAGTAATTACGAATGATAATTTCATCGTTGTTTCTGGAAATATCTGCGGCAGTTAAAAAATACAGTTTCTTCAAAATTTCAAGGTCTGAGCTAGGTTTTGAAAATTTTAATC